>NZ_JBQHUP010000001.1:0-159791 GCF_052065175.1 Dysosmobacter sp. HCP28S3_G4
CTTCGTGGGCGGCCGGTTCCGGCGTATGCTTCGCCAGTCTGCCAGTGTGTAGTATGCGATGCCGAGCTGGTTGGCAGCGTTCTTCACCCCAATCTCATCAGACAGCTTGAGCGCCTCTTCCTTGAATTCCTTGCTGTACTTTCCCATTGTGATCCCCTCCATCTTTGTTTTTCACTTTAACAGATTTTTGGGGAATTTGCGACTGCACTTAAAGGGTACCACTCCAGGGAGACATCTCCGGCGAAGCCGCCTTGTGCCGCTTTGCGGAGAAGGTCATTGCGGAGTATGGCCATGTGGACTTCCTCGTAAACAACGCCAAGCCCCTGTTCAAGGGCATCGACAGCTGCACTTGGGAGGAGTTCAACTATGCCCTACGGGTGGGCGTCTCGGCGCCCTTCCGGCTGACACAGCTGTTCCTGCCGCACTTCGCGGAGGGAGCCAGCGTCGTGAACATCTCCTCCAGCCGGGACCGTATGAGTCAGCCCTTCAGCGAGAGCTACACCGCTGCCAAGGGCGGGATCGCTGCTCTGACCCACGCCATGGCGGTGAGCCTTGCCGGAAAGGTGCGGGTCAATTCCATCTCTCCCGGCTGGATCGACACGGATTTTACCGTCTATCATGGTCCTGACGCCGTCCAGCACCCAGCGGGCCGGGTGGGGAACCTATGGACATCGCCAATATGGTACTGTTTCTATGCTCAGACAAGGCGGGCTTCATCACCGGCGAAAACGTCTGCATTGACGGCGGGATGACGCGCCAGATGATCTACCACAATGACTGCGGCTGGCAGTATCAGTTGGAACATGAGGAGCTTTGATCGATATGAAAAGAAGATATCTCTGCTGTCTGCTGACAGCACTTCTGGCTGTTGGCCTGACCGGATGCGGCGGGGCGAACGGGGCAGGGAAGTCTGCTTCGTATCAGCAGATCACTGCCGAAGAAGCAAAGTCCATGATGGAGGAACAGGCGGATGCCGTGGTGCTGGACGTCCGGGAGCAGGACGAGTACGACGGCGGACACATCCCCGGCGCGGTGCTGCTGCCGGTGGGCACCATCAATGAGGATACCGCCGCGGCCGTCATTCCGAAGAAGGACACCGCGGTGCTGGTGTACTGCCGCAGCGGAAATCGCAGCAAAACGGCCTCCCAGGCGCTGGCTGACCTGGGCTATACTCAAATCTATGAGTTCGGCGGCATCAGGGACTGGCCTTATGAGGTGGAGCGGTAATCGGAAAATGTAAAATATTGGCGCTATTTGATTATCCAGAAATTGACAAAATTCGATCTTTGGAGTATAATAGAGTCAAAGTCAGATAAAGTTGGGTCAGGCTGTCTAAAGCGGTCCCGGAGTCTGAAACAGCCCTGCGGGTCCGCAGGGCTGTTTTATCTAAAAGGAGAAAGACTATGATGCAAATTCTTAAGAAACAGGAGGGAGTCCATGGAACGATATCTGGCACATATCGCGGAAAACGGCCGGGAGCAGACGGTAAAAGAGCATTTGGACGGAACGGCGAAACTGTGCGGCGGATTCGCCGAAGCCTTCGGCGCGGGCCGCCTGGGCTGGATGGTGGGGGAGGCCCATGACATCGGAAAATACTCAGCCCCATTTCAAAGGCGCATCCGTGAAAAAGATGTGGCAACAGACCATTCCACCGCAGGCGCGCAGCAGGCCGCAGGCATTTGGGGTCCTCCAGCGGCCTATTGCATTGCCGGACACCACGGCGGGCTTCCCGACGGCGGCTGCCGTACGGATGTCCCGGGCCAGCCGACGCTGTCCGGCAGGCTGAAAAAGCAGGTGGCACCTTACAATGCGTTTTCTACTGAGGTCACGCTGTCCCGGGTCCCGGTTCAGATCCCGCACGTCATGGGGCGGGGCGGCTTTACGGTCTCCTTCTGGACACGGATGCTGTTTTCCTGTCTGGTGGACGCGGATTATCTGGACACGGAGGCGTTCATGCAGGGCAGCCCGCCGCCGCGGGGCCGTAGGCTGGAGGCCGATGTTCTTCTGGAGCGGCTGAAGACCTATGTCGCCCCGTGGTGGGACGCCAAAACGGAGCTGAACCAGGTGCGCTGCCAGATCCTGCGGGCGTGCCTGGACGTGGGCACACAGCCGCCCGGACTGTTTACCCTCACCGTGCCCACCGGCGGCGGAAAGACGGTGTCGTCTCTGGCCTTTGCGCTGCGTCACGCCAGAGAACACGGGAAAAAACGCATTGTATATGTGATCCCCTTTACCAGCATCATCGAGCAGACCGCGGACAAATTCCGGGAGATCCTCGGAGATGAGATGGTGCTGGAGCATCACTCCAATGTGGACTATGACGACACCGAGGAGGCGGACGCGGAGACACGCCGCAAGAAGCTGGCTACGGAGAACTGGGATATGCCGGTCATCGTGACCACGGCGGTACAGTTCTTCGAGTCGCTGTTCTCCAACAAGCCGTCCCGCTGCCGCAAGCTCCACAATCTGGCGGACAGCGTCATCATCTTCGACGAAGCCCAGACCATCCCACTGCCGTATCTGAAGCCGTGCGTGCGGGCCATCGCCGAACTGACCGTCAATTACGGCGCGTCCTGCGTGCTCTGCACGGCGACGCAGCCGGCGCTGGGGCCGCTGTTCCGGGAGGTTTCGCCCCAGCTGACCCTCCGCGAGATCGCACCGGAGATTGACCCGGCGGTGTTCCGGAGAGTGACCTATCACCATATTGGAAAACTCAGCGACGAAGACCTGGCCGCGCGGCTGAACGGCCATACACAGGCGCTTTGCATCGTCGGCACCCGCAAGCGGGCCCAGGCGGTCTATGACCTTCTGGAGCGGGAGGGGAGCTTCCACCTCTCCACACTGATGACGCCCAATCACCGCCGGTCTGTCCTGGCGGAGATCCGCAGGCGGCTGAAAGCGGGACAGCCCTGCCGGGTGGTCTCGACTAGCCTGATCGAAGCTGGAGTCGACGTGGACTTTCCGGTGGTCTACCGGTCGGAAGCGGGTTTGGATTCGGAGATCCAGGCCGCGGGCCGCTGCAACCGGGAGGGAAGGCGTCCTGCCGGGGAGAGCATGGTGTATCTCTTCCAGCCGGACGGAACATACACCGCGCAACTGCCCCACGCGCTGAAACGCCCATTGGAGACGGCGCGGCAGGTCACACGGGACTGTGCCGCGCTGGACGATCCTGAGATCATCGAGCGATATTTTTCTACGCTGTACCAATATGAGGGCGAGGCGTTAGACCAGAAGAACATCGTTCCGCGACTGGAAGCGGGCGCACAGGACAATAGCTATCCGTTCCGTACCGTGGCGGAGAAGTTCCGGTTGATCGAGAATGACACCCGCACGGTGCTGATTCCCCGCAGCGATGACGCCCGTGCACTGGCTGACCGTCTCCGCGAAGGAGAGCGCAGCCGCGCTCTGCTGCGGCAGGCCGCGCAGGAGTCGGTGAACATTTACCCGCAGCATTTTGATACCCTGAACGCACTGGGCGCGCTGGAGATACTTGATGAGAATGTCACCATTTTGAGAGACTGCACACGCTACAATGAGCAGACCGGTCTTGCGCTGCTGTCCGACAGTGGCGTGGGGATATTCCTGTGATGAAAAGGCCGCAGGGCAGATGCCGTAACATCTGCCCTGCAGCCTGAATGCACTATCCGTTATTTCCTGATTTCAACCCACGCTTCTTTTGATTGAAGCGACGCTGACAGTATGCCCTAAATGCAGTTATGATAATACGATAGTAGAAAAAATGCGCTCTATCTGTTATATCCTGAAATTGACGCTGATATCCGGGTTATAATCGGTTAAGCTATGTCCAAACCAAGGAAAGGAGGTCCTGTCTGATGGTGGAGGTGCGCGGGACAGGCAGCCGGAGTATCCGGCTGCCGCCCTTTCAAATATTTTTAAGTGAGGTGATTTTCGTATGAGCCAGGGGATCCAAGTGGAGGTATGGGGCGACTATGCGCTGTTCAGTCGTCCGGAACTGAAAGTGGAGCGCGTCAGCTACGACGTCATGACGCCCTCCGCCGCCCGGGGCCTGATCGAAGCCATCTACTGGCATCCGGGGCTGCGGTGGCACATTGACCGCATCCATGTTCTGAATCCCATCGCCTTTACAAACATCCGCCGGAACGAGGTCAAGGACAAGATCGTGTCCTCCAATGTGCGCTCGGTGATGATGGGCGCGGACAAGCCCCTTGCCATCTATACCAGCGAGAGCATTCAGCAGAGGGCGTCCATGGTGCTGACGGATGTGCGCTACGTCATCGACGCCCATTTCACCATGACCGACAAGGCGAATCCCACGGACAATCCAGGAAAATTCATCGACATTGCCCGCCGCCGTCTGGAACGGGGACAGTGCTACCACCAGCCCTGCTTCGGCTGCCGGGAATTTCCCGCTAATTTCCGTCCCTGGGAGGGCGGACCTGTTCCCACCATCGGCGAGACCCGTTCCCTGGGCCTGATGCTGTATGACATGGACTATTCCGACTCCCGCAGTATCCAGCCCACGTTTTTCCGGGCGGAGCTGGTGAACGGCGTGCTGGAGGTGGCCGGAAAGGAGGTGCTGCGATGATCCTGCAGGCGCTGTACCAATACTATGACGCGCTGGCCGCCCGGGGCGAGATCTCTCCGCCCGGATGGTGCGATGCCAAGGTGTCCTTCGCCCTGGATATCGACGAGAGCGGCACCCTGCGCGGCGTCATTCCGCTGAAAAGAGTCCCGGACGGAGGCAAGAAGGAGATCCCGCAGACGATGCGGGTGCCTGAGCAGGTGAAAAAGACCTCCGGCGTGGCGGCGAATTTCCTGTGCGAGAACAGCTCTTACTTTCTGGGCGTGGACGGCAAGGGCAATCCGACCCGTTCCCGCCAGTGCTTTGAAGCGGCCAAAACCCTTCACGGAGCCATTCTGTCCGGCGTGGACAGCCCCGCCGCCCGGGGCGTGCTGGGATTCTTTGACCGATGGCAGCCGGAAAACGCCGAGGCGCATCCGGCACTGGCGGACTACCTGGAGGAGATCAAAAAGGGCGCGAATCTGGTCTTTTCAGTCAACGGGCAGTACGCCCAGCAGGACCCGGCCATCCGGGAGGCCTGGCAGAACCACTGTGCCGCCAAATCAGACGGCGCCGTCGTGGGCCGCTGTCTGGTGACAGGGCAGACTGCTCCCATCGCCCGGCTTCACCCAGCCATCAAGGGCGTCCAGGGGGCGCAGTCCAGCGGCGCGTCACTGGTGGCGTTCAACGCCACGGCGTTCGAGTCCTATGGCCATGAGCTGGCGGACAAAACCGGCCAGGGCCTGAACGCCCCGGTCTCCGAATCCGCCGCCTTTGCCTACGGCACGGTGCTGAACCGTCTGCTGGCGGACCGGGAGCATGTCCAGTATATCGGAGACACCGCTGTCCTCTGCTGGGCGGAGGATGCGGAACCCCTCTGCCAGGACCTGTTCTGCGGCGCCATGTTCGGCAGCGCGTATGAACGCATCACGCAGAAAGACCTTTGGGGCACGGTGAAAGCCCTTGCGGACGGCGCTCCCGTGGATCTTGACGGCATCCCGCTCCATCCGGAGAACCACTTCTATGTGCTGGGCCTCGCTCCCAGCGCGGCCCGTCTGAGCGTGCGGTTCTTTTTGCAGGACACCTTCGGCAATATGCTGAAGCATCTGCTGGAGCATTACCAGCGGCTGGAGATCGCGAAGCCCTCTTACGTCGAAAACGGCGCGCTGCCGCTGTGGAGGCTGCTCGGCGAGACTGTGAACCCTAACAGCCGCGAGAAAAAAGCCTCGCCGCCCATGGCAGGGGCGGTGGCCCGGTCTGTCCTGACAGGCGGGATGTATCCGGTCTCCCTGTTTGAACAGACGATGATGCGGATCCGGGCGGAGCAGACCGTTTCCTATGGCCGCGCCGCCATCATCAAGGCGTTTCTGACGAAGAATGACCAATTCCGTGTTCCAAAGGAGGTTTTGACCGTGGAACTCAATGAACAGAGCGCGTATCTGCCCTATGTGCTGGGACGGCTGTTTGCCGTGCTGGAGCGGGTGCAGCTGGATGCGAACCCCAACATCAAAGCGACCATCAAGGACAAGTACTTCAACAGCGCCTCGTCCTCTCCCGCCACTGTTTTCCCGCTGCTGACCAAGCTGTCCCAGAGCCATCTTCACAAGCTGAACACCAGCCTGCGGATCTCCTATGAAAAGCGGATCACAGAGCTGGAGGGCCGCATTTGCCAGACGCTGCCCGCCCATATGTCCCTGCCCGAGCAGGGCGCGTTCCATCTGGGATATTACCATCAGGTACAAAAACTGTATGAAAAGAAAGTGAAGGAGGACGCTGATCATGTCTGAGCCGATCAAGAACCGCTATGAATTCGTCATTCTCTTCGATGTGGAGAACGGGAATCCCAACGGAGACCCCGACGCCGGCAATATGCCCCGCCTCGATCCTGAGAGCGGTTACGGCCTGGTGACCGACGTCTGTCTGAAGCGCAAGATCCGCAATTTCGTGGAGACCGTCAAGGAGGATGCGCCGGGCTACCGCATCTACATCAAGGACGGCGTGCCCCTGAACCGCTCGGACGCGGAGGCCCTGGCCCACTGGGATGTCGACGAGAAGACCATCAAGGAGGCCAAGAAGAAGGACGAGCATCTGGATGAGAAGATCCGGGACTTCATGTGCCAGCAGTTCTTCGACATCCGGACCTTCGGCGCCGTCATGACCACCTTCGTCAAGAACAATCTCAACTGCGGCCAGGTGCGGGGACCGGTGCAGCTGGGCTTCGCCCGGTCCATCGACCCGATCATCCCCCAGGAGGTCACCATCACCCGCGTTGCCATCACCACGGAGGCGGACGCGGAAAAGAAGGGCACCGAAATGGGCCGCAAGTATATTGTCCCCTACGCCCTCTACCGCTGCGAGGGCTATGTCTCCGCGAATCTGGCCCGCAAGACCACCGGTTTTTCCCAGGAGGACCTGGAACTGCTGTGGCAGGCCATCCTGAATATGTTCGAGTACGACCGGTCCGCCGCCCGGGGCAAAATGGCGGTGCGGGAGCTGATCGTCTTCAAACACGACAGCGAGCTTGGCAATGCGCCGGCCCACAAGCTGTTCGATCTGGTGAAGGTCCAGAAAAAGGAGGGCGTGGATACGCCGCACGGTTACAGCGACTACACCGTTGCGGTGGACGAGTCCCGCCTGCCGGACGGCGTCTCCTGCACGCGGATGGGATGATCTACGCGGAGGAGGACTTCCTCCAGCTGTCCGGCTTGCAGCACTTTAAATTCTGCCGCCGGCAGTGGGCACTGATCCACATTGAAGACCAGTGGCATGAGAACTATTTCACGGTGGACGGTTCCCTGCTGCACGAGACCGCCCACAACGCAGAAGCGCGGGAGAGCAGGGGAGACCTGCTGATCCTCCGGGGACTGCCGGTGTTCTCCCGGACGCTGGGCGTCTCCGGCCAGTGCGATGTGGTGGAATTTCACAGAGACCCGGAGGGTGTCCCATTGCAGGGCCGGGAGGGGCTTTGGCGGCCCTTCCCGGTGGAGTACAAGCGCGGCAAGCCCAAGGCACACTCAGCCGACGAGCTTCAGCTCTGTGCCCAGGCCATGTGTCTGGAGGAGATGCTGTGCTGTGACATTCCCAGGGGTGCCCTGTTTTACGGGGAGCCCCGCCGCCGGACCGCGGTGGACTTCACGCCGGAGCTGCGTCAGGAGGTGCGGGACTGTCTGGAGGAGATGCACCGGCTCTATGACCGGGGGTATACGCCGAAGGTCAGGCAGGGGAGCATGTGCCGCGCCTGTTCCCTGAAGGATCTGTGCCTGCCGTCCCTGACCCGCAGACGGTCCGTGGCGGAATACCTCAGCGCCGGAAAGGAGGATACCCCGTGAAGCCTCTTTTGAACACCCTGTTTGTCACCTCTGAGGACCTCTATCTGACGTTGGACGGTGAAAATGTCGTCGCCAACCGTGGTAAGGAAATGGTGGCCCGGTATCCGCTCCATACGCTGCAAAATATCGTCTCTTTTTCCTACGCCGGGGCGTCTCCCGCCCTGATGGGCGCCTGCGCCAAGCGGGACGTGGGGCTGGCGTTCTGTTCGCCCCGCGGGCGGTTTCTGGCCAGAGTCGGCGGTGAGAGCCGCGGAAACGTCCTGCTGCGCCGGGCTCAGTACCGGGCGGCGGACGATCCGTCCCAGAGCTGCCGCATCGCCCGGAGCATGATCTTCGGCAAGCTCCACAATGCCCGCTGGAGCATTGAGCGGACCAAGCGGGACCATGGCCTTCGGGTGGACTGCGGCAGGCTGGACGCCGCCTCCCGACGCATACAGGGCCTGCTGGAGCCGGTATTGGAGGAGACGGATCTTGACAGCCTCCGGGGGCTGGAGGGGATCGGCGCCGCCGCCTACTTTGAGGTGCTGGATGAAATGATCCTCAGCGGCAAGGAGGACTTTTTCTTCCATGAGCGAAGCCGCCGTCCGCCGCTGGATCGGGTAAACGCGCTGTTGTCCTTCGCGTACAGTCTGCTTGCCCATGACTGCGCCTCCGCACTGGAGGCGGTAGGACTGGATTCCTATGTCGGCTTCCTGCATCGGGACAGGCCGGGGCGGACCTCTCTGGCGCTGGACCTGATGGAGGAGCTGCGGCCCTGTCTGGCGGACCGGTTCGTCCTGACGCTGATCAACAACCGGGTGGTGAAGGCATCGGATTTTCTCTCTGCCGAGAATGGTGCGGTTCTGCTGACAGATGACGGACGGAAAGCCTTCCTGCAGCGTTGGCAGGAGCGAAAGCGGGAGCAGTTGACCCACCCCTATCTGGAGGAGAAGCTGCCCTGGGGAATGGTCCCCTATGCGCAGGCCCTGCTGCTGGCCCGGTATCTGCGGGGTGATCTGGACGGCTATCCGCCGTTCTTATGGAAGTAGGTGGTTTTCTTGCTGGTGTTGATCACATATGACGTGAACACGGAGAACGCCGCCGGGCGGAAACGGCTGCGGCAGATCGCCAAACAGTGTGTGAACTATGGCCAGCGGGTCCAGAATTCGGTGTTTGAGTGTCTTCTGGATCCCGGCCAATGCCGGAGCCTGCAGGCAAAGCTGCTGAAGATCATGGATCAGGAGCGGGACAGTCTGCGGTTTTATTATCTGGGCAGCAAATACGAAAATAAGATCGAGCATTTCGGGGCGAAGATGACGTATTTGCCGGAGGAACCGCTTATGATTTGAGTCTGTGCGAACCGGAAGCGAACGGAAGAAGCGGACAGGTTCGCACCGGAAAAGCCTTTGAGATTTGAGAAATTTTTTGAAAAATACGTGTGTTTTGACAGAAGCGAATGAGACTCAGCATTTGCTTTGTCATATGTGTCAAAAGCAGCGAAAATTTTTAGCTGTTTTTGCTGTCGCCCTCCGCGAGGAGGGCGTGGGTTGAAATATCCGGCCTTCTGCGGCGATGCGGATATAAAGACGTCGCCCTCCGCGAGGAGGGCGTGGGTTGAAATAATTTGCACGATGTCTGTCCTCCTGGCCCTGTGCGGTCGCCCTCCGCGAGGAGGGCGTGGGTTGAAATATAGGATGAGTAAACGCCTTGACCTTTTCCAACGTCGCCCTCCGCGAGGAGGGCGTGGGTTGAAATTTTGCCTTTCTCACGGAAAACCGACCATGCCTCCGGGTCGCCCTCCGCGAGGAGGGCGTGGGTTGAAATGCTCACACCTTGCAAAACAAGCAAATCGCGGATGTCGCCCTCCGCGAGGAGGGCGTGGGTTGAAATAACAAAGCCACATCTTACTATGCTGACAAGTACAGTCGCCCTCCGCGAGGAGGGCGTGGGTTGAAATGCATATGCCATCGATATATATGGAATCACCAGATGTCGCCCTCCGCGAGGAGGGCGTGGGTTGAAATCCTTTGCGCCGCCGTCTCCGGTTCCAGGTTGCGGAGTCGCCCTCCGCGAGGAGGGCGTGGGTTGAAATCAGGCTCGTTATCGTTGAACCGGCTCAAATCAGTCGCCCTCCGCGAGGAGGGCGTGGGTTGAAATCGACAAGGACAAGGAATGGCAGGGAAAGCTGGACGTCGCCCTCCGCGAGGAGGGCGTGGGTTGAAATGACGAGTGGACGGCCTATGTGACGCGGGCAGAGGCGTCGCCCTCCGCGAGGAGGGCGTGGGTTGAAATAATGAAAACGACAAGCCTTATCTGGTAGATAAAGGTCGCCCTCCGCGAGGAGGGCGTGGGTTGAAATCAGAAGCCCGCCCAATGGGAGACGCTCAAAAAGGTCGCCCTCCGCGAGGAGGGCGTGGGTTGAAATATCCACTTTACATTGTAGGTCCGGGGAGTTTCCAGTCGCCCTCCGCGAGGAGGGCGTGGATTAAAATATCCGCACCTATTTCCAGAGAAAGTTGACAAGCTCAGACGCCCTCCGCGCATGGCGTCCAAACGACTCGTTGACCAATGGTTCCGAAGGATCTATAATAGCAGCATCGGTACACGGCCTTTGGACTCCATTCTCAATGGGCCGTCATGCCCTGAATCCGACCGGCGGCTGTCCGTCACTGTCCCCGGACAGCATCCCGACGGCCGCAATTCATCTACAGGAGGAACAACCATGCTGGAAACTGGCATCAAAGCACCGGATTTTACCCTGCCGGACAAGGACGGAAACTCCGTCAGCCTGTCTGACTTCACCGGAAGAAAAGTGGTACTCTATTTCTATCCCAAGGACAACACCCCCGGCTGCACCCGGCAGGCCTGTGCCTTTGCGTCGGCCTATGAGGGCTTCAAGGCGAAGAACGTGGCAGTCATCGGCGTCAGCAAGGACTCCGTGGCCTCCCACCAGAAGTTCACGGCCAAGTATAGCCTGCCCTTTATCCTGCTGTCCGACCCGGAGCTGCAGGCCATCCAGGCATATGACGTCTGGCAGGAGAAAAAGCTCTATGGAAAGGTCAGCATGGGCGTCGTGCGCTCCACCTATATCATCGATGAGAATGGCATCATCGAAAAGGCCATGCCCAAGGTAAAGCCGGACACCAATGCGGCGGAGATCCTGGAATACCTGAATGGAGCAGAGGAGTAACAGTCCATGCAGCTGGGTCTGACCTGGCCGCTTCAGCGGCTGCTTCATCAGGCGGTTCCCTACGGGGAGCCGGTCTCCAGGCTGATCTGCTGGGACCTGCACTGCATCACCCTCCACGGCCGCAGCAGTCTGCTGCTGGTCCACTGTGCCAGCCGGTATACCTGTGTGCGGTTCGACATGACCGCCGCTGATTGGGCGGATCTGCCCCACACGGCCATGGAGGAGATCCGTCTCGGACTGCTGGACGCGGGACTGGATGCCCTAAAGGTAGACCGCTGGCTGTCCTTCGCCGGCGGGCCGGAGCTGACCCGCACCCATGGCCGCAGGGAAGTGGCCTTTTTGAACCGGGCCTGGGAGGACGTCCTGGCCGCTGATGTGCTGACGGATCCGTCCTGCCAGCGCCAGCCCGCCCTGAACAGCGCCGTCAACAGTTTGCTCTGCCGCTGCGCCGGATTTGAGGGAACGGACAGCGCCTTCGCCTTTCTGCGGCGCTGCTTTGACGGGCTGTCATGAAACACCACACAACAGGAGGGGACATGATGAAGATCCGTCTGGAACAGGAAGCGGATTTCCGGGAGGTGGAGAACCTGACCCGGGAGGCGTTCTGGAACGTCTACCGCCCCGGCTGCATGGAGCATCTGGTGCTGCATGTCCTTCGCCGGGACCCGTGCTTTGTCCGGGAATTGGACTATCTGGCGGAGGAGGACGGGAGGATCGTCGCCCATATTGCCTACGCCAGAGGGCGTCTGGAGACGGAGGACGGCAGGACGGCGGATTCCCTGCTGTTCGGCCCGGTCAGTGTGCTGCCGGAATGTCAGGGCAGGGGATACGGCAGTAAACTCATCGAATTCACCTTGGAGAAAGCAAGGGAGATGGGCTTTCCCACTGTGGTCATCACCGGCGCCCCGGAGTATTACAGCCGCTTTGGCTTCGTGCCTGCCGCCAGCCGCGGCATCTATCTCAACGGCCTGGACAAATCCATGGATGCTCCTTTCTTCATGGTCAAGGTCCTGGACGAGGCCGCAGCAAAGGAACTGCGGGGCGTCCACTACGATCCGGATTGCTACGAGGTGGACGAACAGGCTCTGGAGGAATTCGACCGGGGATTCCCGCCCAAGGTGAAAGAGAAACGCCCGGGCCAGTTAGTCTGAAACTACTAGCGAACGCGAAATGTAAACAGAAGAAGGGGAGACTGCCATGCTGGCCTATACCTATCTGGAACAGGGAAAATTCGCCCTGCTGGACAAGCCGAAGCCCGTTTTGCAGAGTGACCGGGATGCCATCGTGCGGGTGACGCTGGCCAGCATCTGCACCAGCGACCTGCACATCAAGCACGGCTGCGTACCCAGGGCGGTGCCCGGCATCACCGTGGGCCATGAGATGGTGGGCGTGGTGGTGGAGACGGGCGCCGCCGTCACCACGGTCAAGCCCGGCGACAGGGTGACGGTGAACGTGGAGACCTTCTGCGGCGAGTGCTTCTTCTGCCGCCACGGATGGGTGAACAACTGCACCGATCCCAACGGCGGCTGGGCGCTGGGCTGCCGCATCGACGGCGGACAGGCTGAATATGTCCGGGTTCCCTACGCGGATCGGGGGTTGAATAAAATTCCGGATGGCGTCACGGACCGGCAGGCCCTGTTTGTGGGCGACGTGCTGGCCACTGGCTTCTGGGCGGCCCGCATCTCGGAGATCAAGCCGGAGGACACGGTAATGATCATCGGAGCAGGGCCGACAGGGATTTGTGCTTTACTGTGCGTGCTGCTTAAGGGACCAAAGCGGATCATCGTCTGCGAAAAAGACCCGCAGAGGCGGCGGTTCGTGGAGGAGCACTATCCCCAGGTGCTGACAGTGGCTCCGGAGGGCGCCTTGGAGTTCATCCGGCGGAACAGTGATCACGGCGGGGCGGATGTGGTGCTGGAAGTGGCCGGTACGGAGGTCACCTTCCGCATGGCCTGGCGGTGCGCCCGGCCCAACGCCGTCGTCACCATCGTGGCGCTGTACGACAGTCCCCAGACCCTGCCCCTGCCGGACATGTATGGCAAGAATCTGACCTTCAAAACCGGCGGCGTGGACGGCTGCGACTGCGCCGGGATCCTGGATCTGATCGCGGCTGGGAAGATCGACACCACGCCGCTGATCACCCACACCTTCCCGCTGAGGGACATCGAAGCGGCCTATGATCTGTTTGAGAACCGGCGGGACGGTGTCATCAAGGTCGCCGTGGAAGGGGGAGCACCACATCATCCGGCCCATTATGAAAGACCCGGTGTTCCTGGTCCAGAAGTCCGCTCCGGCCATGGAGGCGGATCTGGAGACGGCGCAGGACCTGCTGGACACCCTGATAGCCCACAGGGACGGTTGCGTGGGAATGGCGGCCAATATGATTGGCGTCGCCCGGTGCGTCATCGCCTTTGACAACGAAGGGGAGTACATGGTGATGTTCAATCCGGAGATCGTCAAGTGCGCGGGACCCTATGAGACGGAGGAGGGGTGCCTGTCCCTGACCGGGACCCGGAAGACGAAACGATACCGCTCCATCAAGGTGCGGTATCAGAATGACCGCTTCCAGATTCGGCTCAAAACCTTCACCGGCTGGACGGCCCAGATCATCCAGCATGAGATCGACCACTGCCGCGGCATCCTGATCTGAACGGGAGGCCGCGTTTCCCTTTGCAATTTTCCAAGGGTGTGGTATACTGCTGTCAAGACAGTGCGGCAGCTGTGCCGCTTTGATTCTCAACTTACTGGGAGGAGGCTCTCCATGCAGGCAGAAGAACGCCGACAGACCATCTGTGAACAACTGCAAACAGCGGACCACCCGGTCAGCGCTGCGGCGCTGGCGGCCCGGTTCTCCGTCAGCCGTCAGGTCATCGTGGGCGACATCGCCCTGCTGCGGGCGGCAGGCGCCAATATCTCCGCCACGCCCCGGGGCTATGTCATCCAGAAGTCCCCGGCGGGACTGATCCGCCGGATCGCCTGCCGTCACAGCGCCGCGGGCATGAAGGAGGAACTGAACGCCGTGGTGGATCAGGGCTGTACAGTGCTGGACGTCATTGTGGACCATCCCATCTACGGCCAGCTTACCGGACCGCTCCAGCTCTCCAGCCGGTACGACGTGGAGCAGTTTATGCTCCGCTGCGCCCAGGCCGACGCCCAGCCCCTGTCCGCTCTGACGGAGGGTATCCATCTCCATACGCTGTCCTGTCCCGGTGAGGACGCCTTCCAACGGGTCCAGGCGGCCCTGCGGGAGATGGGAATTCTGATTGAGGGCTGAAAGTTTCTGTTGACAACTTCGCAATTTGTGGGTATAGTGTGGTAGACATGTGTCAAGACATATGTCTACCACACTTGTTATACAAGGGGAAAAGGGTGCTTCACATGGAAACTGTCAAAGCCTTTCTGAAACGTAAAAACATCGTATTTTCCGCCCGGCGATACGGCATCGACGCCCTGGGCGCCATGGCCCAGGGACTGTTCTGTACCCTGCTCATCGGTACCATCCTCAACACATTGGGCAGTCAGTTCCACATCGGCTTCCTGACGGCTGAAGTGGTTACTATCAACGGGACCGCCTATACCATCGGCGGCATGGCGTCCTTTATGAGCGGCGCCGCCATGGCGGTGGCCATCGGCTACGCCCTTCAGGCGCCGCCGCTGGTGCTGTTCTCTCTGGCCACTGTGGGATACGCCTGCAACAGCCTGGGCAAGGCCGGGGGACCGCTGGCAGTGCTGTTTGTGGCCATTATCGCCGCGGAGTGCGGCAAGGCCATCAGTAAGGAGACCAAGGTGGATATCCTGGTGACGCCCATCGTCACCACCCTCATCGGCATCGGGGCCGCCTGGGTCATCGCGCCGCCCATCGGTCAGGCGGCCAGCGCCTTCGGACAGCTCATCATGCGGGCAACAGAGCTGCAGCCCTTCCTGATGGGCATTCTGGTGTCCGTGCTGGTGGGCGTCGCTCTGACGCTGCCCATCTCCTCCGCCGCCATCTGCTCCGTGCTGGGCCTGACGGGTCTGGCCGGCGGCGCCGCCGTGGCGGGCTGCTGTGCCCAGATGGTGGGCTTCGCCGTTATGAGCTTCCGGGAAAACGGCTGGGGCGGCTTGGTGAGTCAGGGCATCGGCACCTCCATGCTGCAAATGCCCAACATCGTGAAGAATCCCCGGATTTGGATCGCCCCCACGCTGGCCTCCGCCATCACCGGCCCCATCGCCACCTGCGTCTTCCAGCTGCAGATGAACGGCGCCGCCATCAACTCCGGCATGGGCACCTGCGGCCTCTGCGGACAGCTGGGCGTGTGGACCGGCTGGGTGTCGCCCAGTGAAGCGGCCATCGCCAACGGCGCCGCCGCCATCGCTCCCACGGCCTTCGACTGGCTGGGGCTCATCCTCATCTCCTTTGTCCTTCCCGCCATTCTGGCCCCGGCCATCAATCAGGTGTGCCGCAGACTGGGCTGGGTCAAGGACGGAGATTTGACGCTGGACTGAGCGCGTTTCCATATTGCGTGTCAAGCACCGTTCACACGATGTGGGCGGTGCTTTTCGCTGTCCGCAGGGGCTTGGAGAATAAAGACCCCGTTAAGAAGTGCGGCGCCGGGAATTGACATTGCGGGTGGGCATGGTATGATTAGGGATGGAAATAAACGAACTGCGCAGGCAGCTGCGCGGACGAAGAAACAGAGGAGAGCGTATGCTGAATTTTTTAAGGCGTGAGGGGATCGATCCCGGGATCATCGGGGAGGTGCAGGCCTTCCGGAACAAATACCCGACGGCAGAGGAGCTGACCGGCCGTGTTCCGGTGCCCCGGTATCTCTATTACGGCAGAGAGGTCTGGGAGGAGGCGATCACAGCCCTTCTCAGCGGAGAGAATCTGCTGCTGGTGGGGCCGAAGGCCACCGGTAAGAATGTGCTGGCGGAGAATCTGGCCGCCGCCTTCGGCCGTCCCAGCTGGGATGTGTCCTTCTACATCAACACGGACGCCGCCACCCTGCTGGGGACGGACACCTTCCACGACAACCGGGTGACGCTGCGGAAGGGCCCCATCTACCAGTGCGCGGAGTTCGGCGGCTTCGGCGTGCTGGACGAGATCAACATGGCCAAGAACGAATCCCTGGCGGTACTCCATGCCACGCTGGATTTCCGCCGCAGCATCGACATGCCTGGCTACGACCGCATCCGGCTCCATGAGGCCACCCGGTTCATCGCCACCATGAACTATGGATACGCCGGCACCCGGGACCTGAACGAGGCGCTGGCCTCCCGCTTTGTGGTCATCGACATGCCCGCCATCACCCAGGAGGGGCTGGTGAAGCTGTTGCGCCGGGAATTCCCGGACCTGCGGAGCAATTACGCGGAGCAGTTCGCGGGACTCTTTCAGGATCTCCAGAAAAAGTGCGACGGCGGCGAGTTGTCCACCAAGCCCCTGGACCTCCGGGGCCTGCTGGCCGCCGTGCGGCTGATGCACACCGGCCTGGAGGGCAACCGCGCGCTGGAGATGGGGCTTGTCAACAAATCCTTCGATGACTTTGAGCGCCAGCTGGTAAAGGACGTCATCCAGACCCGTCTGCCGGAGGAGATCGCCTACGGGGATGTGTTCGCCTGATGGACGTGCTGGACAGTGAAAAGCGGCGGGCCCGGAATCTGATCTGGAACGCCGCAGGGGAGTACGGCTTTGAGCCGGAGTTCAAGGTCTATGACGAGAAGGGCAGAGCGGACCTGTACTGGAACTGCGTCATCGGCGCGGTCCGCAGGAACTACGGAGCGGACACCATCGACAGGCTGTTCGCGTCTTTCCGGGGCAGCGAACAGGAGGACCTGTACGAACAACTGGTATGGCTTGGCCTGGAGAACGCGGTCTATCAGTGGGAGGCGGCCCATCGTCCGGCGCTGCCCGCTCTGCGAAGAAGCTATGCCAGGCGTGTCTTGGCCCACAGCGGGCCGGTCCCCCATGAGGAGCTTCCGCTTCTTCTGGAGGAGGCCCATTTCCGCCGTGCGCTGGGGGAAGATCCCCATCTGATGCCCCGGGAGCGGGCCATGCTGGATGCCCTGGAATTCTCCGGTGATCTGGACGGTCCCGCGCTTTTTCAGGAGACACTGAATTTCCTGAGAAAGTACTGCCATTTCACTCCCAGTGAGGGACAGGAAGGCAATGGGCAGTCCCTCAAAAAGCCGCCGCTCCTGCACCGGCTCTTCCGGAAAGTCTCCGCGGGACATCCCTCCGTCCGCAGCTTCGGTCATGGCTATGGCGAACACACAATGATAGGGATGGCCAGCGGGCAGGCCCCCGCGGAGTTTCAGCGGCGCCTGAGCGACCAGACGCTGGCCCAATCGGAGGCGACCCTTCGGAAATACGTCCGGGACTATTTCGGACCGCCGCTGTATCAGGAAGGGCAGATGGCGGAGCTGGAGCATGAACTCTGCACCGGTGCGCACCAGTTCTGCCGCCTGTATTACGCCAGGGGCGAGGACACCTGGGACAGCAGCATCCGCGGATACGTGGGCGCACGGCGTAAAGAAGCCCTGAAACAGATGGCGCGGAACAGAGCCGCCTACGATGCCGACGCCGTCCGGAACCGGGCCAGCATCCTCCGCCTGACGGCCCGTATCCGGAACGCCATGATGGCGTATTTGCAGCCCATCGCGGTCCATTCCGTGTCCGGTTCTTTGGACGGCGGACGGGTGTGGCGTGGATTGTATCTAGAGGACGACAAGGTCTTTACCAGGATCCAGCGGTCTGATCCCGGCGGCCTTTCTGTGGACATCCTGCTGGATGGCTCCACCTCGCAGAAGGAGCGTCAAGAAGCAGTGGCCGCTCAGGGATACATGATCGCCGAGGCCCTGACCCGCTGCCGGATCCCCGTACGGGTCTCCTCCTTCTGCTCTCTCAGCGGATACACCATCATCACTCGCTACCGGGATTACCAGGAGACAGACCAGAATCAGCGGATCTTCCACTATTTCACCGCCGGCTGCAACCGGGATGGTCTGGCCATCCGGGCGCTGGGAAAGGAGCTGGAGGATTCGCCCTGTGAGCACAAACTGGTCATCCTGCTGTCCGATGCCGCCCCCAACGATGTGATCAAGATCTCCGTCAACGGCGCCTATCTGGACTATACGGAGCAAAACGCCGTTCAGAATACCGCCATGGAGGTCCGCTCCTTGCTGCACCGGGACATCCCGGTGATCTGCGTGTTCACGGGCACTGACAGGGATTTGCCTGCCGCGCAGAGCATTTACGGCCGGAATTTTACCCGTAGCCGCAATCTGGACCACTTTGCCGACACAGTGGGCACATTGATTCAGAATCAGATTCGGGATCTGTGAGGGGATGACCGGTCTGCTGACAAACAACGCAGCGCAGACTTTCTGAAGAAAGCCTGCGCTGCGTTATTACATGCTGCTGAGTGAGACGCTAGCTTGCTTAGTGCGCACCGGCGGCCTGATAGATATCCCCGTTGCCGATCCAGGTCCCGTCCGGGACGGCGGCGCCTTTCTGCACCATGGAACCAGCGGCCAGATGGACATAGTCGCCCACAGTGGCGCCGCGGTCCACAACGCTGGCACTGGACAGGATCACGCCCTTTCCAATGCGCGCAGAGGCGTTGACAACGGCTTTCGCCCCGAAGATCGTCCCGGCCCCGGCCTGGACCGTGGGGCTGACGGCGGCTGTGGGATGACACGGCACCGGCACGATAAAACCGGCCTCCTCCAGCTGCTCGATCAGTGTCCGGCGCAGATGATTGTCTCCGATGGCCGCAAAGGCAATGGGGAAGACATCCAGATAATTCCAGTAATTGCCGATGACATCCAGAACGCCCGGCAGATTCCGGTCATCATCCAGAAATGCGATCCTCTCAAAAATGCCGATGGCCTCGGCGGTCTCCCGGACCATATGTCCCTGACTGCCAGCGCCCAGGATCAGCAGGTTCATCCGCCGGAGCTGTATCCCGCAGACTTTTTGTGCGGGGGCTGACACCACAAAATTCAGATCCGCTGTCAGATACTCCGCAAAGCGTTTCGCCAGCACATTGGGCTGCTTGATGCCCACATAGGCGCAGAGGCTGTACAGATCCACACCCGCCTGGATCCGGCGGCGGATGAAGGCGTTGCGGAGCTCCATGGCGGACAGCCTGTCCGCCACATGATACTTGTTGCAGATGTTGGTCAGGACATTCTGCATGGGATAGAAGGCGGGCACTTCCGTTCCGCCGGTCATGACGAAGCAATCGCCGCTGGAATAGAGCTTCCGGGCCTGACGCAGATAGGACAACAGCTCTCCCGGCATGGGCAGGTATCTGGGATCGTCGGCAGGGAGGAACTCTGCCGCCCGGTCGGCGGTGCAGCCCTTTGGCCGCCCGATAATGTGGACGATGGAGAGTGTCCCGGCATCCAGATCGATATCACGCCACCGCAGAGCGGAGACCTCAGAGAGCATCAGACCCATACGGAGACAGAGATAGGCTGCGACTTTCCGCGGCTCCACGTCTTCGGTCAGACCACGTTCAACTAAATTGCACTGCTGTTCAGTGAGCATTGGCTCCAACCCTTATTGGATCTGCGCTTTTCAGAAAATAAAAGCGTCGAAATCGAGTACAAATCAATATTCAACCAATCATTCATCCGTGTATTTCGGTACAGCACTGAAATCTGAAGGCCGATAAAAAGCAGAGAATCGGATATTCCCACAGGAGGCAATGCTGCCAGCCGAAAATCACACGAGAGTACACAGCAAATTCCGTGAAATCTTACCATGTCTTACCGCAAAAATCAATATGCAGGCGGCTTAGGATACGGTAACTTTTGTCATTTAATTTGTCAGAATTTCCTAACATGCGGAAGGTGAAGCAGAATAGGTCACCGCTTTCTGTACGGAAAGACAGCGATAACCTGCGCAGCTTTTTCTCTCTGGAACCTGCTGATACCGATTTTCTGCATCCGGCAGGAAAAGAATACCGGAGAGGAACATACCATAGTTGGAGAAGGGGGGACCACCATGGGCGTATCTGTGAAACTGGCACAAATTCTGTATGACCGGGAGATCACGCGAAAGGAGGACGCCCGGTTCCTCTGGGAGTTTCAGCGAGCTGTCCTGCTGGCACTGAATGAAGGCGGCGCTCTCACGGATGTGCAGCTTCGATATGCCGAGGAAAAGCTGAAAGAGCAATACCGCGCGGCTATCCGGGAACAGAATGGAGAACAGCGCTGAGGCGTTCGGAACCGTGCGGTGCCTGTGCGGAGACATATTGGAGGGATGGAATGATTTGGGTGGCAAGCTACTGCCGGGTATCCACCGACAAGGATGATCAGGCCAATTCCTTTGAGAGCCAACAGCGTTATTTCAGGGAGTACATCCAGTGCCAGCCGGACTGGGCGCTGTACGAAATTTACGCGGATGAGGGCATCACGGGCACGTCCACAAAAAAGCGGGCGGCCTTTAACCGGATGATCCGGGACGCCCGCATGGGAAAGTTCCAACTTATCCTCACCAAGGAGGTCAGCCGGTTCTCCCGGAACATCCTGGACACCATCTCCTATACCCGGGAGCTGAGACAGATCGGCGTGGGCGTGCTGTTTATGAACGACGGCATCAGCACATTAGAACCCGATGCGGAACTGCGGCTCAGCATCATGGGCTCCATCGCCCAGGAGGAGAGCCGCAAGACCTCCTCCCGGGTGAAATGGGGCCAGACCCGGCAGATGGAGCGTGGAGTTGTATTCGGAAGGTCCTTGCTCGGCTACTATGTAAAGGGAGGAAGCATTACAGTAGAACCGGAGGGGGCGGAGGTAGTACGGCTGATCTTTTACAAATACGGAGTGGAGAAGAAGGGGACCTCTGTCATTGCGAGAGAGCTTCGGGAGGCGGGGATTCTGACCTGCCGGGGAAATCCAAAATGGAGCAGCAGCCACATCATCAAGATCCTGAAAAACGAGAAGTACGTTGGAGATCTTGTACAGAAGAAAACCTTTACACCGGACTACCTGACGCACGCCAAGAAATACAATCACGGTGAGGAGGCGCTGGTGGTCATCCGGAACCACCACCAGCCTATCATTGACCGGGAGCTGTGGGATACGGTCCAGGAGGAACTGAAGAAACGGAACATCCACGGACAACAGGGGTGCGGCCATTCCAACCGCTATGTGTTCAGCGGGAAAATCAAGTGCGGGGAGTGCGGCGCCAGCTTTGTGGCCCGAAAAAGATATCGCAGAGACAGGACTTTCTACAGGAGATGGAGCTGCTTCACGGCTGTCAGCGAGGGGCGGTATTCGGACGCCCGGAGCGGTCAGCTGGGCTGCGATGTGGGGAAGACGCTGCGGGAGGACGCTGCTATGGACATTCTGCGGCAGGCGATACAGTCCCTCCGGATAGACAGGGAACGGATCATTCAAAATGTAGCAGCGCTGGCGGCGGAGGCTGTCCGGGACGGTGAACAGGAGGGAGAGGACTGTGCCGGAAACCTGGAGGCGGAAATCAGGCGGATCAAGGGAAAAAAGGAGGACGTTCTGGACGCCTTCTTTTCCAAACGCATCACAGAGGACGAGATGCGCATGATGAACGGACGGTACGGCAGCCAGCTGACGTCCCTGCAGCAGCAGTTGGAAGCTGTACAGTCCAGAGAACAGACGTGCTGGGATCCAGACAGGCTCCGGGCAGATCTGGAGAAGCGAGTCGCAGCCATCGTATCCTGCCGGACGGACAGCGAGGTCTTTTACAAAACAGTGTTGGATCATATGACGGTGTACAGGGACGGCCGGATTGAGGTGCGGCTCCATCTGCTGCCCCAGACGTGGGTGCTTCTGCCGGACAATCCGGATGCCTCACCAGGTTCATTTTGACCCCTCGGTACCGATATCGGTCAGTAGCCCCTTCAGTTCCGGATAGGGCATGGAGTACCGCTGGCTCAGATACCGCAGGGAGGCGCCCAGTTCTCCGTCCGGACCGCCATACTGGCTGATGATCAGCGCCGCCAGCCGGGGATTGGTGTTCTTGATGTTGACGGGATACTGCAATTTCTTCTCATAGACAAACATCAGCGTTTCCCTCCTTCATCCCAGGGCCAGGGATCTCTCAGCCAGGCGTAGCCGTCCTCCGGCGTCAGGTCTGTCTGGAGGATGGGGCCGTACATTTTCTGATACTTCTCCCGGCCCTCGTTGGCCAGCTTGATATAGGACCAGTACAGGTCCAGGACCTCCTGGTCGTCGGGATGGGTGGTGAGATACAGCCCCAGCTCATCCACGGCAAAATCCAGGGCCATCAGCTCCGCCAGAGCGGTGTTGTTGATCTTCAGATTCTCCGTGATGGCCGCTTTGAAGGGCAGATTCAGGCCGGGAAACAGGGTTCCGGTCTGAAGCGCCTCTCCGCGGTTGTACCGGGAGGGGTTCTTCTCCTGCATAGCGATATAAGGATAGGCCAGGGAGCCACAGGGGCAGGGCAGGGTGCCTTTGCCGGTCCCACAGCCGGTTTCATTCGGTTTTTCCGTCTGCAATGCGGATTCCTCCTTTAGCATAGTCGCGCAGGGCATTCCCATACGCTCATTCCAGTTTATGTGTCCGCCTGCAGTTCGGTTCTGAGGGTCCGTCACGATTTCACCGCTGGCGCATAAAAGCAGAAGACATTTCCGAGAAATTGTGTTATAATGCAGCATACGGGACCTGCCGGAGCACATAAGCTCTGTGGGGGTGCTGTGTATGGTGATATTTATCGAAAAGAGGCAGCTGCTGGCAGTGGCACTGGCAGTGTCTGTTCTGGGCGGGATGGCCGCCGTGCTGTGGACGGGACATTCCCATCTGCTGGCAGTCTCCGGAACGGCGGAGCTGGCGCAGCGGACGGTCTACATCGTGGACCCGGGTCACGGCGGAGAGGACGGCGGCGCGGTGGCCGGAGACGGCACCGTGGAGAGCGGCGTCAATCTGGCGATTGCCCTGCGGCTGAACGACCTGCTGCGGTTTTGCGGACAGAACACGCGGTTGACCCGGCAGGAGGATGTGTCCATCTACTCGGAGGGCGCGAAGACGCTCCGGGAGAAGAAGGTCTCGGACCTGAAAAACCGGGTGGCCATGGTGAACGGCCAGCCGGGGTCCATTCTGGTGAGCATCCATCAGAACAAGCTGCCGGAGGCGCCCCGCGTCCATGGCGCCCAGGTGTTTTACAACACCGTGGACGGCGCGGATGCGCTGGCGCAGCAGGTGCAGTCCGTCCTGAACCAGACGGTCAACGCCGGGAACGGCAAGGAGAGCAAGCAGATCTCCAGCACCATCTATCTGATGAAAAATGTCACGGCGCCGGCGGTGCTGGTGGAGTGCGGCTTTCTATCCAATCCGGATGAGACGGCGGCCTTACAGCGGCCGGAATATCAGCTGAAGCTGGCGGCGGCCATCACAGGCGGTCTGCTGGAGAGCGCGGGGGAGGGTGAAAACACTCCCGGCGGTATCACGGAAGAAGATGCTTCCGCGATGGAGGGAACATGAAACAGAGAACACCATTTTACTGTACGGAGTGCGGCAATGAGCTGGCGAAATGGGCGGGGAAGTGCCCCGCCTGCGGCGCCTGGAACACCATTGTGGAGCAGCCGGAGACCAAAAGCAGCGGCAAGGGGAAAGGGAAGTCCGCCCTAGGCAATCAGATGACCCGTCGCCGGGCCTGTCCGGTGACAGACCTGGAATCGTCGGAGGAGATCCGCTTTTCCACGGGTATGGGAGAGCTGGACCGGGTGCTGGGCGGGGGAGCCGTGAAGGGCTCCCTGGTGCTGGTGGGCGGCGCCCCCGGCATCGGCAAATCCACTCTAATGCTGCAAATCTGCAGCAAGCTGTGTGAGTTCTCCAAGGTCCTGTATGTATCAGGCGAGGAGTCAGAGCATCAGTTGAAGCTCCGGGCAAAACGACTGCGGGTGGAGAGCGGCCAGCTGTACGTCATCTCCGAGACCAGCCTGTCGGACATTCTGGAGACGGTGGCTGAGGAGAAGCCGGATGTGCTGATCGTGGACTCCATTCAAACGCTGTACAACGATGAACTGGACTCCACAGCAGGCAGTGTCACGCAGGTAAAGGGATGTACCTTGTCGTTGATGCAGCTGGCAAAAGGGCAGAATATCACCGTATTTGTCATCGGACACGTCAACAAGGAGGGCTCCATCGCCGGACCGAAGGTGCTGGAGCACATGGTGGACTGCGTGCTGTATTTCGAGGGAGACCACCACTCCTCCAACCGGATCCTCCGGGCGGCGAAAAACCGCTTCGGTGCCACCAACGAGATCGGCGTCTTCGAGATGGAGAACGAGGGCCTGCGGGAGATCCCCAATCCGTCGGAGGTGCTGCTCTCCGAACGGCCGGAGGACGCCCCGGGGACCTGCGTGGCCTGCGTCATGGAGGGCGTCCGTCCGGTGCTGGCGGAGATCCAGGCGCTGGTGGTGCCCAACGGATACGGAAGTCCCCGGCGCACCAGCAACGGCTTTGACTACAACCGGGCGGCCATGCTGCTGGCGGTGCTGGAAAAGCGCGGGGGGCTGAAGGTGTCCGTCTGCGACGCCTATCTGAACATCATCGGCGGGCTGTATCTGGACGAGCCGTCGGCGGATCTGGCGGCCATGGTAGCCATTGCGTCCAGCTATCTGGACAAGCCTGTGCCCCAGGACCTTCTGGCCATCGGAGAGGTGGGCCTCACCGGGGAGCTGCGCAGCGTCAGTCAGATGGAACAGCGGATCTCCGAGGCCCAGCGGCTTGGTTTTAAAAAATGTCTGATCCCGGCGCGACGGGCGGAGCAGCTTCGGAGCCATTACGCGTTGGAGCTGATCCCGGTCCGAAATATCGGTGACGCTTTACGCGCGGTCTTTCACCAGCGGGGATAAAGTGGACGCAGGCCCCGCCGCTGGTGGGATATCCGGCGGCCGCGGCCCATTCCAGACAGCAGACGCCGTCCTGCTGATAGATACAGCTGCTTGTGCATGGGATCCAGTTCATGTTCATCCATCACTTTCCGTTTGGCGTTGGAGTCTTTGGATCTAGCATGAACCGGACAGCCATGTTTTATGTTGGCGGATTTCACCTGCGCTGTCCGAGTCTGCGGCGCCGCGGATCCGGCACCGCAGATCGTAGAATTTCCTCAGAAGGGAGGTCATTTTTGGGTACGGTAGTTTTTGAACAAAATGTAAATTTTGTTCAAAGTAGGGGAGACAGAATTGCGCTGAAAGGGCCTTTTCCCGGGAAAACCCCTTCTGAACCTCCGGAGCCGTTTCTGATGCCTTGGTCTGGTTCCGGGATGTGACTGTACAGCATCCAGCATGACTGTTATTTCATTTCGGAGTTTTACGTCATCAGTTTGTTTGTCTGTATCAACAGTCCGCGCATTTTGTTTTGCTGACACGTTCAGCGGTTCAGCTGTGATCAATTTCAAATGTCCGCGGTTTTCCAGCGATTTTCGGACGTTCGGGCGATGCTTTCTTCATTCGCTGTTCTTCTGATCGCTCCAGAGCTGTCTCCCGATATCTACAGTCCCAAAATATCCAATCATGAATGATTATCGTACAGAAGCGCCACCGATCCTTCGGGATTTTCTGGCATACCATGAGACCATCCAGGGCCACTCCAAGCGCACGGTGGACGAGTATTTCCTGGATCTGCGGAATTTTTTCCGCTATCTGAAGCAGTCCAGAGATCCATCGCTCCGGAACAAGGAGCTGGATGAGCTCGACATCATGGATGTAGATCTTGAGTTTGTGAAAAATGTAACATTAACAGATATCTACGAATACATGGCCTATCTCAGCCGGGACCGGGTCCAGCATCAGAACAGTCAGAACTCCGGTTACGGTCTCAATGCCGCATCCAGAGCACGCAAGATCGCCACGATCCGGTCGTTCTATAAGTATCTGACGGTGAAGGCGCATCTGTTGACGGAGAATCCTGTGAAGGATATGGACTCCCCTAAGCTGAAAAAGACGCTGCCCAAATATCTGACACTGGATCAGAGCGTCCAGCTTCTGGACTCTGTTCATGGCAAGAATCAGGAGCGGGATTACTGCATCCTGGTCCTGTTCCTGAACTGCGGACTGCGGATCTCGGAGCTGGTGGGACTGAACATCAGCGACATCCAGGGCGAGGCGCTCCATATCCTGGGCAAGGGCAACAAAATGCGGGTGGTTTTTCTCAACGACGCCTGCCAGACCGCGCTGGAGGAATATCTGGCGGTACGGCGTCCCATCACAGGGCAGGATGAAGATGCCCTGTTCCTGTCTTCACAGAATGAGCGGATGAGCCGTTCGGCCGTTCACGCCATGGTAAAAAAGCGGCTCAGCGAGGCCGGGATAGACGCCAGCCAGTATTCCTCCCATAAGCTGCGCCATACGGCAGCCACGCTGATGCTCCGGAACGGCGTGGATATCCGGGCCGTGCAGGAGGTCCTGGGCCATGAGCACCTGAACACCACGGAGATCTACACCCATATCGACAATGAAGACCTGCGAGTAGCTGCCAAGGCAAATCCCTTGTCACATATTAAAAAATCAAAGAAAGCCAACAAAGAGACTGCGGAATAACTGGGTCCTTGGGCCGGTCACGGACGAATCACGCCGGTGATATGAAGATAGCGCACCTTCTGATATTCATAGGTGGACAGCGGACGATTATCCGCGTCATAGCTGTGGGCGGCCACCAGAATCTCCTCTGTGGATTGAGGCTTGTTGGCCCGGACCACCACTGGAGAATGCTGAAACGCAACGCCCTTGAAGCTCAGCTGGACGATATCGCCGGGCATGATCTCCCAAATGGGCACTTCCTCCGCAACGGGTCCCACGGAGGGTGTTTTCCGGGTGAGAAAGTTATACAGATACGGTACGCCGGTCCAGGCCGGTGCCTTCTGATTGGAGTCGATATAGTACCAGCCGAAGGTCGGCGTGAAGTTCATGACACCGCTGCCGGCGAAAATGCATTGAGAGGCGAAATTGGTGCAGTCGCCGCCGATATCCTCATAGTCATAAAACGCCGGATTCCGGCCGAAAGCCCACTCATGGGCATAGAGCACCGCGGCCCGGCGGTCGTAACTTCGGATGAATTCCATGGAGGTCCCCCCTTCCCTGCCAGTGTATGAGGAAATGCGGGCGGGGTGACACGGCTTTTCAAAGAAAAAACGAGGAGACATCCAATGGATATCTCCTCGTTTTTATGTATGATCGCTGTATGGATCCGGAAAATCAGGCCTTATGGTCGCAGCCCAGGACGTCCACGATCTTGTGGGCAACCATAGCCTTGATGGCGGCACGGGCGGGCTTCAGATACTGGCGGGGATCGAAGTCGCCGGGATGCTCCGCCATGTACTCACGGATGGTGGCAGTCATGGCCAGACGCAGGTCGGAGTCGATGTTGATCTTGCAGACGGACAGCTCGGCGGCATGGCGCAGCTGCTCCTCGGGGATACCGACGGCATCGGGCATCTTGCCGCCGTACTCGTTGATCTTCTTCACGAAGTCCTGAGGCACGGAAGAAGAGCCGTGCAGCACGATGGGGAAGCCGGGCAGGCGCTTGGAGACCTCTTCCAGCACGTCGAACCGCAGGGGAGGCGGAACCAGGATGCCCTTCTCGTTGCGGGTGCACTGGTCGGCGGTAAACTTGTAGGCGCCGTGGCTGGTGCCGATGGCGATGGCCAGAGAGTCGCAGCCGGTCTTGGTCACGAACTCCTCGACCTCCTCGGGACGGGTGTAGGAGGAATCAGCGGCGCTGACCTTCACGTCGTCCTCGATGCCGGCCAGGGTGCCCAGCTCAGCCTCGACCACAACACCGTGATCGTGGGCATACTCTACGACCTTCTTGGTGATCTCGATGTTCTCTTCGAAGGGCTTGCTGCTGGCGTCGATCATGACGGAAGTGAAGCCGCCGTCGATGCAGGACTTGCAGGTCTCGAAATCGGGGCCGTGGTCCAGATGCAGGGCGATGGGAATATCGGGGCACTCGATAACAGCGGCCTCCACCAGCTTCACCAGATAGGTGTGGTTAGCATAGGCACGGGCACCCTTGGAAACCTGCAGGATCAGGGGAGCCTTCAGTTCCTGAGCAGCCTCAGTGATGCCCTGAACGATCTCCATGTTGTTGACGTTGAAAGCGCCGACCGCGTAGCCGCCGTCATAGGCTTTCTTGAACATCTCGGTAGTAGTGACCAGTGGCATAGTATCATCTCCAAATTACATCTTATTTCCGTCCAACTCCCCTTTCCGTCGGGTAAAGGTATCCCAATAGAAAAAAGAAGCAAACGATTTTCTTCTATGATAATATCACAATAAAAATAAAATGCAAGTATTTACATTTGAATTTCACAATGTTATGATAGGAAGAACATGGACGATCGCTCCGTGTGAGATTCAGCACCTGCGTATTCAACGATTTTTAGGAGGAGTTTTCTGTTATGAGTGAATTGAAAGGCGCTTGTATTTTCGGCCAGTCCGGCGGCCCCACTTCCGTTATCAACGCCAGCGCCTACGGCGTTTTTGACACTGCGTTGAAGAATCCCAACATCACCCGCGTTCTGGGCGCGGAGCACGGCATCAAGGGCGTACTGAATGACCGGCTGTTCGATATCGGCCAGGAGGATCCCGCGGAGCTGGAACTGCTGAAGTACACTCCCTCCTCTGCCTTGGGTTCCTGCCGCTATAAGATGGCGGATCCGGAGGTGGACGACACCGATTACAAACGGATCCTGGAGATCTTCAAGAAGTACGACGTGCGCTACTTCTTCTACAACGGCGGAAACGACTCCATGGATACCTGCAACAAGATCAGCAAGTACATGCAGAAGGTTGGCTATGAGTGCCGCGTCATGGGCGTGCCCAAGACCATCGACAACGATCTGTTCGGCACCGACCACTGCCCCGGCTTCGCCTCTGCCGCCAAGTATATCGCCACCAGCTGCATGGAGGTCTATCAGGACGCCCGCGTCTATGACACCGGCATGGTCTGCATCATCGAGATTATGGGCCGTCACGCCGGCTGGCTGGCGGGTGCTGCCGCTCTGGCCACCGTCTACGGCGCCGGTCCCGACCTGGTGTACCTGCCCGAGGTGGACTTCGACATGGAGAAGTTCCTGGCCGACGTGGAGCGCATCTATAAAGAGAAGGGCAACTGCATGGTGGCCGTCTCCGAGGGCATCCACTATGCCGACGGCTCCTTCGTCTCCGAGGCCAAGACCTCTGCCACCGACGGCTTCGGCCATGCCCAGCTGGGCGGTCTGGCCACCACTCTGGCCGCCATTGTCAAGGAGCGGACCGGCGCCAAGGTCCGTGGCATCGAGCTGAGCCTGCTGCAGCGCTGCGGCGCCCATCTGGCCTCCGAGACCGATATCGAGGAGTCCTATATGTCCGGTAAGGCCGCCGTGGAGAACGCCGTGGCCGGCATCACCGACAAGATGGTGGGCTTTGAGCGGGATATCCAGGACGGCAAGTACGTCTGCCGCACCAAGCTGCTGCCTCTGACCGATGTGGCCAACACCGAGAAGAAGGTCCCCCTGGAGTGGATCAACGCGGAGCACAACGGTGTGGAGCGTCCCTTCATCGACTACGTGCTGCCCCTGATCCAGGGCGAACCCAAGCTGCCCAAGGAGGATTCCCTGCCCCGCTTTGCCCGCCTGAAGAAGGTCTTGGCGAAGTAAGCCATCCGGGTTTCCTATCATCGAAAATTTTGTCAGATTATCTCCGGCCTTTTAGAGAAACGATAGAGGGAGCGGCGGATCACCGCCACTCCCCTTTCTTATCAGCAGAAATGGAACCGTATACAAAGGAGGCATTTTAAACCATGATACGTATCTGGCTGCGCAGCCTCTCCGCGCTGTGTCTGACCATCGCGCTGTGTGTGAATGGGCTGGCGCTCTGGACGGCAGCAGCCGCCTTTGACGATGTGCCCGAGAGCCACTGGGCCTACAGCGACGTGATGTACCTGCAGGAGCGGGGCATCCTCCAGGGCGACGGCGAGAGCTTCTCGCCGGACGCCGTCACCAGCCGACAGGTCTTTGTGTCCATGCTCTGCCGGGCTGCCGGCCTGGATGACCGGAATTTACAGGGCGGAAGCGACTGGGCGGAGCCCTCCATGGCCTATGCCTCCCTTCGGGGCTGGTTCAGTCCGGATGAGATCACCCGGGACAGCTGGACGGAGCCTGTCACCCGGGAACTGGCGGCGATGCTGGTGCTCCGAAGCCTGCTTCCTGAGGAGAGTACGTTCCTGTTCGCGCCCGCCTTCCGGGACCAGGCGAATGTGGGGGACGAATACAAGCCCTATGTGCGGACGGTCCGGCGGCTGGGCCTGATGGACGGCGACGAAAGTGGGCGCTTCCTGCCACATGACACCATGACCCGAGCGGAATCCGCCGCGCTGATCGCCGGGGCCCTCCGCCTGCGGGACAAAGACCGCGCCGCCGGAGGCGATGGCGTGCAGGTCCCCGTCCTCATGTACCACGACGTATCCTATCTGGGACAGGGCTATTCCAAGACGCCGGAGCAGTTCCGGGCGCAGATGGAGGAGCTGAAAAACGCCGGGTTCCACACGGTCTTCTTCTCCCAGCTCATCGACTACGCGGAGAACGGCACGCCCCTGCCGGACAAGCCCATCGTCATCTCCATCGACGATGGCTACCACAGCAACTACACCTATGTGTATCCCATCCTGCGGGAGCTGGGGATGAAGGCGGAGATTTCCCTCATCGGCGCCGCCATGGAGAGCGCGGAGTGGAGCCTGAGCTGGGATGAGGTGCGGGAGATGCAGTCCAGCGGTCTGGTGTCCTTCCAGGCCCACGCCTCCGATCTCCACGGCGACCATTCCGCCGAGGGCGGACGGCTGGGCGTTCTGAAGCTGGAGGATGAGAGCTGGGAGGATTATATCCGGGTGCTGGACGAGGACACGGAGAAGATCATGGCCGAGGTGAAGAAGCAGACTGGCGTCCGGCCCCAGGTCTATACCTACCCCAGGGGCATGAACAACGCCATGGCTGACGCTGTCATGGCAGACCACGGTGCGAAAGTCACCCTGACCACCCGAAACGGCATCGCGGAAGTGATCCCGGGAAAACCTGAGACTTTGCGGCGGATGGACCGCATCGGAATGGATTTCCAGAACGGCAGTGTGGTGGAGCTGCTGCGGCAGTACGGCTATCAGGGATAACAGAACGTCCGGCGCGGGAGCGATCCCGTGCCGGACGTTTTCTGTCACTTGTTTTTCTGCCAAATGGTCCAAAGACCCTCCATCAGCAGGTATTTGTCATAGATGATCTTGTTGCGGCAGTACTTCACGATCACGGGCGCGTTACCCCCGGTGGCCACCACGGTGATCTCCTGTCCGTGGAACTCCTCCCGGATGCGGTCGATGATGCCGTCCAGCATGCCAGCAGTGCCGTAGACGATGCCGGAGCGCATACAGTCCACGGTGTTCTTGCCGATGAGGGTCTTGGGACGCTGGAACGAGATGTCCGGCAACTGGGCGGTACTGTGGCTCAGGGCCGCCAGCGATACGCTAACGCCGGGCAGCAGCAGTCCGCCCTCATAGTTCCGTCCCTTGGAGATGACGCCGATGGTGGTGGCGGTGCCCATGTCGATGGTGACGATGGGCGGCGAGAACTTCTCCAGCGCCGAGACCGCGTCCGCCACGATGTCCGCGCCCATCTGGGTCTGGTTCTCCATGCGGATATTCAGCCCGGTCTTGACGCCGGGACCCACCACCATGGGCGGACGGCCCAGAAGACGGGTCAGGCCCTTTTCCATCATAAAGTTGCTGGGAGGTACCACGCTGCACAGGATGGCGCCGGTGACATCGTGAAGATCATAGTGATAGAGGGCGAACAGATTCATCAGATCGACGCAGATCTGATCCGCCGTTTTGCGGCTGTCCGTGTCCAGTGTGGCCAAAAATTGCAGTTTCTTCTCCCAGTCGAACAGCCCCACAGAGGTGGTGGAGTTGCCCACATCGATGGCTAACAGCATCTGCCTCTCCCCTTCCATTTTATCATTGTATATGTTATCATTTTTTCCGGGACAGCGCAAGTGCAACTGTATGGCTTGTCCCAAAAGGAAGGGAGCGGAATGATTATGAGCCAGCCAAAAAAGCAGGTTCTTCCCAAGGAAAGAACAGTCATCGGCGGGCCTGACCTGCGCGATGATATCCGGCGTCCGGAGGTGGAGGCAGTTCATGGCCGGTTTCCCTGCCCCTGCTGCGGATGCCGGACGCTGCCCGTTCCGGCAGTGGACGCCATCGCCTATATCTGTCCGGTCTGCTTCTGGGAGAACGACGTGTTCCTCCGCTGTGAAAACGAGCCCAGCGACGAGAACCACGGTCTGACCCTGCTCCAGGGGCAGGAGAATTACCGGCAATACGGCGCCGTCCTCCCGCGCCTGATCCCATATGTCCGCCCGCCTCTGCCGGAGGAAGCGGATGTTGCTGACGAAAGAGAGCGGATCTGAAAAACACCGGGGAGAGACAGGTCATCCCTGTCTCTCCCCGCACTCCTTTTTCCCCTCGTCGATCTGACGGTACAGGTCCTCCAGCGCATCAGCCAGACCGCCGACCTGGTCGATGAGGCCCAGCCGGACAGCCTCCTGTCCATAGATGACGCTGCCCACGTCGGCGGCCATCTCTCCGGTCTTCAGCATCAGATTCAGAAAATCCTTCCGGCTGATGCGGCTGTTGCGGGCAACGAAGTCCACGATACGCTCCTGGAGCCGGTCGAAATAGTTGTAGGTCTGAGGGGCGGCAATGACGGTGCCGCTCATCCGCACCGGATGGATGGTCATGGCCGCTGAGGGCACGGCGAAGCTGGTCTTGGCCGCCACCGCCAGCGGCACGCCGATGGAATGGCTGCCGCCCAGTACCAGGGATACCGTGGGCTTCCGCATCCCGGAGATCAGCTCCGCAATGCCCAGGCCCGCTTCCACGTCCCCGCCCACGGTGTTCAGCAGGAACAGGACCCCTGCGATGTCGTCGTTCTCCTCCAGAGACGCCAGCAGCGGCATGACGTGCTCGTACTTTGTAGTCTTGGTGTTCTGCCCGGCCGTCATGTGGCCCTCGATCTGTCCCACCACGGTGAGACAGTAGATGTTCCCGTGGGCCGTCCGGGTGACGGCGCTCCCCAGGTCAACCAGCTGTTGGGTCCGGGGTGCGGTATTGTCCTGGTCTTTCTCGGCGGGGGTCTCGCCGACTTTCGTCTGTTCTGTCATAGCTGCTCTCCATTTCCTTGATTTTGTTATGTATTTTTAACCCCTCTTCCTGTTTTCATCCGCTTTCCTTTTTCTTTTTCCTGTGGTATAATTTTATCACTATTTATGAATGATGATTCAATCGTTTTCCTGAAAGGAGTTACATATCATGTGGAAGAAAACCTGTTATCGGATCGTGGTGAAGGTGGGCACCTCCACCCTGACCCATGACACCGGATCGCTGAATTTGCAGAGCATGGAGCGTCTCATCCGGGTGCTGGCGGACCTCAGCGGCTACGGCCATGAGGTGATCCTGGTGTCCTCCGGAGCCATCGCTGTGGGCACCGCCAAGCTGTCCCTGCCGGAGCGGCCCAAGGAGTTGCGGATGAAGCAGGCCGCCGCCGCTGTCGGTCAGTGTCGGATCATGCACATCTACGACAAGCTGTTCTCCGAGTACAACCGCTCCGTAGCCCAGATCCTGCTGACGGGCGACGACGTGGATGATCCCGTCCGGGCGGAGCATCTGTCCAACACCTTCTCCGCCCTGCTGGAGATGGGCGTCATCCCGGTGGTGAACGAGAACGACTCCGTCTCCTCGGCGGAGATCGAGACCGGTCGCCACAAGGTGCTGGGCGACAACGACACGCTGTCCGCCATCGTGGCAAAGCTCTGCAATGCGGATCTGCTGATCCTCCTCAGCGACATCGACGGGCTTTACGAGGCGGACCCCCATACCCATCCGGAGGCGCAGCTGATCCACCGGGTCCCGGCCCTGACGCCGGAGATCCTGGAGATGGCCGGCGGCGCCGGTACCTGGCGGGGCACCGGCGGCATGGCCACCAAGCTCTCCGCCGCCCGCATCGCTATGGGAGCCGGATGCGACATGGTTATCACCAACGGTGCACGAATGGATGACCTCTACCGCATCGTGGCGGGCGAGGATATTGGAACGCGGTTCCTGGCGTCCGGCCGGGAGGAGCACTGACGGAAGGCGGACGGTCCGACCGATGAAAGGAATGATTTTATGACAGCATTGCAGCAGCAGGGAGCGGCGGCACGGACCGCCTCCCGGGTACTGGCTACCGCCGGTACGGCAAAGAAGAACGCGGCCCTGGAGGCCATTGCGAAGACGCTGGAAGCCCGGCAGGACGAGTGGCTGGCGGCCAACGCCCAGGATCTGGACGCCGCCAGAGAGGCGGGGCTGCGCCCTGCCCTGCTGGACCGGCTGACCCTGACCCCGGAGCGGGTGGCGGGCATCGTGGCCGGTGTGCGGCAGGTGGCGGCCCTTCCGGACCCCATCGGCAAGGTGGACCGGATGGAGACCCGTCCCAACGGCCTCATCATCGGACGCCGCCGGGTGCCCCTGGGCGTCATCGCCATCATCTTTGAGGCCCGGCCCAACGTCACCGTGGACGCGGCGGCGCTGTGCCTGAAATCCGGCAACGCCTGCATCCTCCGGGGCGGCAAGGAGGCCATCCGCTCCAACCGCTGCGTGACGGAGTTGATGCGCCAGGCCCTGGAGAGCGCCGGGCTTCCGGCGGACTGCGTCTCTCTGGTGCAGGACACCAGCCATGAGAGTGCCAACGAACTGATGCACCTGGACGGCTATGTGGACGTGCTGATCCCCCGGGGAGGCGCCAATCTCATCCGGGCCGTGGCAAAGGAGGCCAGCGTGCCGGTCATCCGCACCGGCGAGGGCGTCTGCCATGTGTATATCGACCGGGAGGCGGACCTGGACATGGGCGCCCGCATTCTCGTGAATGCCAAATGCTCCCGGCCCTCCGTCTGCAACGCGGCGGAATGCGTCCTGATCCAGGAGGATGTGGCGGCGGCGTTTCTGGAAAAGGCCGTCCCCCTGCTGGACGAATACCATGTGGAGCTGCGGTGCGACGAGACGGCGCTGGGCATTCTGGGCAGCCGGGGCGTGCCTGCCGTGGAAGCGGACTGGGACAGCGAGTACGGCGACTACATCCTGGCAGTCCGGATCGTGAAGGACGCGGCAGAGGCCATCGACTTCATCAACGCCCACGGCACGGGCCACTCTGAGGCTATTGTAACAGCAAACTACTTTACAGCTCAGCATTTCCTGGACGCGGTGGACGCAGCGGCGGTGTACGTCAATGCCTCCACCCGGTTCACCGACGGCGGTGAGTTCGGCCTGGGAGCGGAGATCGGCATCTCCACCCAGAAGATGCACGCCCGGGGCCCTATGGGCCTGGAGGAGCTGACCAGCTGCAAATACGTGGTCTACGGCGAGGGCCAGGTGCGGTAAATCTGCTTTGAGACCGCCTCTTCCCTGCTTCCGTGGATCCTGTAAGGAGGAAAATACAGATGGACGATATGCTTCAGCGGATCCAGGCTATGGAGAGAAACAGTATCCGTCTGCATATTGCCGGACCTGTGCCGGATACCCGATCTTTTACCCGCTTCGGCGGTGTGCCGGATGTCCCCGCCGGGTTCCAGTGGCCGGTGTTTGAGACGGCCACCTATGATGACGATGCGGTGAAGTGCCGTCCGCTGGCCTTTCTGGCCCAGTTCGACTGCGGGGAACTGTCGCCTTACGACAAGGATGGCCTGCTGCCAAAGACGGGCCTGCTGTCCTTCTTCTACGAGCTGGGTTCTCAGCGCTGGGGCTTTGACCCGGCGGACGCGGGCTGTGCCCGTGTGTTCTGGTTCCCGGACACCGCCGCCCTCTCTCCTTCCGCACTTCCCGATGATCTGCCGGAGCCGTACCGTCTGCCCGCTCTGGGGATTGATCTGGCTGCGGAGCCGTCCTGGCCCGACGGCGAAGATTTCTTCGCCTTGTCCGGTGGACAGGGAGACTGGGACACATTTGAAGTAGCCCGTGCCATGGCCGGTGGCGATCTGGAGGTCGGAGATCGCTCCTGCCTGCTGGGCTGGCCGGACACCATGCAGGGAAACATAACCGTGGAGTGCGAGCTGGTGAGCCGGGGCATTTACATGGGCGGCACTGAGCCCATCCCGCAGGATGCCCTGGACGAGGCCCGGCGGACCTCCACCCAGGACTGGCAGCTGCTGTTTCAGCTAGATACTGTCCAGGACGGCGAGTTTGAACTGATGTTCGGTGACTGCGGACGCATCTATTTTTATATTCGCAGAGAGGATCTGCTGGCCCGGCGGTTTGACCGGGTATGGCTGGTCCTCCAGTGCGGATGATTTTCATACAAAGGAACGTGATACCAATGGCTGTTTATGGATTTATCGGCACCGGCAACATGGGCGGTGCCCTGGCCCGGGCTGTATCCCGTAAGGTCTCCCCTGCCCAGGTACTGCTGTCCAATCGGACGGCGGAGAAGGCCCAGGCGCTTGCCGCGGAGCTGGGCTGTCAGGCTGTGGACAATCAGACGGCCGCGGCCCAGGCGGACTATCTGTTTCTGGGCGTCAAGCCCCAGATGATGGCGGACATGCTGGCAGGGATCGCGGAGACCCTGGCCAGACGGGAACAGGCCCCTATTCTGGTGACCATGGCGGCGGGTCTGACCATTGAGAGCATCCGGCAGATGGCCGGCGGAGACTATCCTGTGATCCGCATCATGCCCAATACCCCCGCTTCCATCGGCGAGGGCATGATCCTCTACGCCGTTGGGAGTGGTGTCCCGGAGGACGCTGTGGAGACCTTCCTCGCCGACATGTCCGGCGCAGGCAAGTTCTCCCTGCTGCCGGAGCATCTCATCGACGCGGGCAGCGCCGTGTCCGGCTGCGGGCCGGCCTTTGTGGACCTGTTCATCGAGGCGCTGGCGGACGGCGGCGTGGCCTGCGGCCTGCCCCGGGCCAAGGCACTGGAATTCGCCGCTCAGATGGTACTAGGCTCTGCCAAGCTGGTGCTGGAGACTGGAAAGCATCCCGGCGAGCTGAAGGACGCCGTCTGTTCTCCCGGCGGCACCACCATCCAGGGCGTCCGTGTTCTGGAGAAGCAGGGCTTCCGGGCGGCGGCCATGGACGCCGTCATCGCCGCCTACGAGATGACGGTGGCGCTGAAAAAGTAAGAAATACACGCAAAGGAGCCTCCCATCCGAAAAGATGGGAGGCTCCTCATTTTCGCGTTATTGTGTTATTCCGCCTGATAGACGGCCTTCATGCCCTTATAGGTCTCGTAGCAGTCCAGTTTTGCCACCACTTCGAAGGGGGCGTGCATGCTCAGCACCGGCACACCGGCGTCCAGCGTGGTGATGTTCCGGTTGGCCATATACATAGCCACGGTGCCGCCGCCGCCGGCGTCCACCTTGCCCAGTTCGGCGATCTGCCACAGGACATCCGCGTCGTCGAACAGATGGCGGACGTAGGCCACCGTCTCGGCGCTGGCGTCGGAGGCGCCGGACTTGCCCCGGGCGCCGGTGTACTTGCACAGGCCCACGCCGTAGTTCAGATAGGCGGAGTTCCGCTTCTCGTACACGTCGGAGAAGTTGGGATCAAAGGCCGCCGTCACGTCCGCGCTGAGGCAGAAGGACTTCTCAAAGCACACCCGCAGAGGCACGTCCTGGGCGTCGCACAGGTCCTCCATAAAGGTGTCAAAGGCGGCGGACTGCATGCCGGTGACGCCATCGGAGCCAATCTCCTCCTTGTCTGCCAGAATGCAGACAGCGGTCTTCTCCGGCGTCTCCTCCAGATCCAGCAAGGCCCGGAGAGCCGCAAAGGCGCACACCCGGTCGTCGTGGCCGTAGGAGCCGATCATGGAGCGGTCCAGACCGATGTCGCAGGCGTTGGCGGCGGGAACGGCCTCCAGCTCCGCGGAGGTGAAGTCGTCCTCCGTGATGCCGTACTTCTCGTTGAGGATCTGCATGACCGCCAGCTTCACCCGGTCACTGCCCTCATCGTCTCCCACCGGACGGCTGCCCAACAGAATGTTCAGAGTCTCGGCGGGGATTGCCTGGGCCAGGGGCTTCTTGGCCTGCTCCGCGCCCAGATGGGGCAGCAGGTCTGTGATCACCAGTTTGGGGTCCCCGGCGTCGTGGCCGATGTTGACGGTCACATTGGTGCCGTCCTTCAGGGCGATGACACCGTGAAGTTCCAGCGGAATGGTGGGCCACTGGTACTTCCGCAGTCCGCCGTAGTAGTGGGTCTTGAAATAGGCCAGCTCCGTGTCCTCATACAGCGGATTGGGCTTCAGGTCCAGCCGGGGAGAGTCGATATGGGCGGCGGCGATCTGGGCACCCTCCTCCAGGGTCTTGTTTCCCAGATGGGCCAGCATCACGGACTTGCCCCGGTTGCAGACATACACCTTGTCGCCGGACTTCAGGGCCATGCCCCGCTCGTAGGGGACATAGCCCGCCTTCTTTGCCAGCATGATGATCTGCTCCGCGCAGAGCCGCTCCGTCTTGCCGCTGTCCAGAAACCGCTTGTAGTCCTCACAGTAGGCTTCCATGGCCTCCACATCGGCCTTCTTGATCTCATCCCAGCCGTTCTTCTTCCGGGAGAACAGCTTTTTCTTCAGATCCTTGTTCTTGTCAGACATTGTCCATCAAAACCTCCAAATGCGCTTACAGCGCAGAAATTATGGTCCGGTCACACAGCGCCGTGCTGCTGTTCCTCCCGGATCTGCTCCACCAGCTTTTCGAAGAACTTCCTGGCTTCCGCCTGGAATGCCTCCGGTGTGGCCGCGGCGTTTTCCAGTTCGCAGTCACAGTGTTCCCGGTAATAGTCGTCGGACTTCTGGGCACCAATCCGCATCCGGGCATACCGCTCGTCGATGCCGTCCCGTGCCATGATGCGGCGGACCCGCAGCTCCAGCGGCGAGGTCACCGCCACGGTACGGTCGCAGAGCTCATCCAGTCCCGCTTCCACCAGAGAGATGGCGTCGATGGCGCAGATCCTGGCGGAGTTCTCCTGAATGCGGCGCTCCAGCTCCGGCTTCACGAACCGGAGCACGATGGCGTTGAGCCGCTCCAGACGGGTCTTGCTGCTGAACACGATCTCCCCCAGCCGCTGGCGGTCCAGGGTGCCGTCGGGGGCGAAGACGTGGCCGAACTCCGCGGTGATGGCCTGCTGAAGGCCCCGGTCCGTCCGAAGCATCCCATGATAAACCTGGTCGCAGTCCAGCACCTGGCCGCCCATGGACTCAATGGCCCGGAGGGCGCTGGTCTTGCCGGAGCCGGTGCCGCCGGTGATGCCGATGATGACCCGGCCATCGTCGGCGTCCACCACATGGAAGCCCGCGGCCTTTTTCAGCCGGTTGTTGATGGCCAGACCCAACCCACGGTTGTCGGGGCACTGGGCGAAGATTTCGGAGACGCCGCTGCCGTCAAAGGTCCGGAGGGCATCGAAGACCCGCTGGGCCTGGGCCTGTTTGTCGCCGCTGGGGCCCAGGGTGTGGACCTCATGTCCCGGAAACAGCGGGGCGTATTCGTCAAAGCAGATGACGCCCGCGCCCTCCGTGAGACGGCGCTTGATCTCCTGAGCCGACTTCTCCGGCGCGCCTGTGACCACGGTCACAGGCGCCTGGGGCGCGTAGTGGCGGTATTTCATGCCGGGGGCCTTGGGCTTCTCCCCCTCCGTCAGGGGCATGGTGACGGCCTTGTCCACCTCCACTTTGCCCAGCACGTTCTCCAGCTCTTCCAGCGGCAGTCCGCCGGGACGCAGCAGACGGGGCGGATCGCAGGTCAGATCCAGAATGGTGGACTCCACGCCCACGGCGCAGGGACCGCCGTCCACGATGCCGTCGATCTTTCCGTTCATATCCTCCAGCACGTCCGCGGCACAGGTGCAGCTGGGCCGTCCGGAGGTGTTGGCGCTGGGCGCCGCCACAGGCACGCCGGCCTCCCGGATGACCGCCAGTGTGACGGCGTGGTCCGGGCAGCGGACGCCCACGGTGTCCAGTCCGGCGGTGGTCTCGTCGGGCACCACCGGATTCCGCTTCAGGATCATGGTCAGGGGTCCCGGCCAGAACCGTCGGGCCAGCTCATAGGCTAGCGGCGGCACGTCCACGCAGTACCGGGTCAGCCACTGGGGACCGGGAACGTGGATGATCAGGGGATTGTCCTGGGGACGTCCCTTGGCCTCGAAAATCTTCCGGACGGCCTTGCCGTCCAGGGCGTTGGCGCCCAGGCCATACACCGTCTCCGTGGGGATGGCCAGCAGCCCGCCGTGGCGGAGGATGGCCGCAGCCTCCATGATCTGGTCCTCGATCTCTTTTCTGGGACGCTTCGTGTCCCGCAGATCAAATAGTCTCGTTTCCATTGTATCGCCTCTATCTCTCCTCCCCGGCTGTCCCGGGGAGATTCTGTCCCGTTTCCGTGGGTTCAAAACCGGAGGAAGTTACGCTTCTCCCCCGTTTTTCAGCTTCTCCGCCTGGCTGGCGGTGACCAGTGCGTCGATCAGCTCGTCCAGATCGCCGTCCAGAATTGCGTTCAGCTTGTACAGCGTCAGCCCGATGCGGTGGTCCGTCACCCGGCCCTGGGGGAAGTTGTAGGTCCGGATGCGCTGGGAGCGGTCTCCGCTGCCCACCTGGCTCTTTCGCTCCGCGGCCTCCGCGGCCTCCCGTCTCTGCCGTTCCTCCTCATAGAGCTTGGAGGCCAGGATGCGCATGGCCTTGTCCCGGTTCTGGAACTGGCTCCGCTCCTGCTGGCACTCCACCACCGTGCCGGTGGGCTTATGGATCAGCCGGACGGCGGAGGAGGTCTTGTTGACATGCTGTCCGCCGGCGCCGGAGGAACGGAACACCTGCATCTCGATATCCGCCGGATTCAGCTCCATGTCCACTTCTTCCGCCTCCGGCAGCACCGCCACCGTGGCGGCGGAGGTGTGGATGCGGCCGCCGGACTCCGTCTCCGGCACCCGCTGCACCCGATGGACGCCGCTCTCAAACTTCAGCCGGGAGAAGACGTCCGTGCCCTCAACCAGCAAGGAACACTCCTTTACACCGCCCAGCTCCGTTTCACTGAGGCTGACGATATCCAATCCCCAGCCTTTGGACTGGGCGTACATGGTGTACATCCGCAGAAGGGCGGCGGCAAACAGCGCGCCCTCCTCGCCGCCGACGCCGGCCCGGATCTCCATGACCACGTTCCGGCGGTCGTTGGGGTCCCGGGGCAGCAGCAGGATCCGCATCCGGTCCTCCAGCTCCTCCAGACGGCGCTGGGCCTCCGCAAACTCCTCTTTGGCCAGCTCCCCCATCTCCGGGTCGCCCAGCAGGGACCGGGCGGATTCCCGGGCAGCGGAAGCCTCCTCATATTGATGGTACGCCTCCGCCAGCGGCTCCAGCTCCCGCAGCTCCTGATTCAGCGCCCGCAGCTTGTCCGGATTTCCGTAGACGGCGGGATCCGTCAGCTCCTCGCTGCGCAGATCATATTTTTGGGCCAGCTCTCTCAGTTTGTCCAGCATTTTGATTCTCCTTCCTGATCATCAAAATCAGAAAGGGACGCTATTCCGCCGCCAGCAGCTCCTGCACCTGCCGGAGGAAATCCTCCTCCCAGAACACATATCCCACGGAGCCGCTGCGCAGAGAGACTGCCGCCTGATGGGGACGGGCGGTATAGCCGTCCATCTGACGGTAGACGTCCTCGCACTTTTCCTCGCTGCTGCGGGTGACCACATAGGCCACGTTCTTCAGCTTCCTGCCGTAGGCCTTCAGAAAGGCTCGCATGACGGAACTGCACCGTCCGGCCCACACCGGTGTGCCCAGGATCACCAGCCGGTATTCCTCCAGCGGCTTGCAGGTCTCAAAGGAGTTCAGAGGGGCGGTGTTCTTCTTCACGGCGTCCAATCCGCAGCGGATCCAGCCCCGCCAGCCGCCCCGGGCCACGTTGTCGGTGATGCCCACCACCTCGGCGTCCAGGGCCTCGCCGATCTCCTCCATGGCCTTTCCGGTGTGGCCTGTCCGGGAATAGTAAATACACAATACGTCGCTCATATCGGCCTCCAAATGCGCCAGGGGGCGCCGAAAATCAGTCAAATATCACGGTTTTCACAACCGCAAATGCTTCCCGCAGATAGTAGTTCGCGCTGAGGTGCTTCCACGGCAGCTTCGCCGGGATGCCCAGCGTGGCACCATAGCCCGCCTTCTGTGCCGCCAACCGGGCGCGGGCCACGTGGAAGTCGTTGGTCACCACGGCCACGGAGTCCTCCGCCGTGTCAATCCCCCGCGCCTCCAGCAGCGAACTGGAATAGGCGAAATTCTCCGCCGTGTTGGTGGCCTGTTCCTCCAGGATCAGACGATCGCCGTCCACGCCGTGGGCGGTGAGCCAGTCGTACATGCACTGGGCCTCGGTGATGTCCTCGCCGTAGCCCTGACCGCCGGTGAGCACCGCCGGAATGTCCGGGTGCTGCTCCAGATAGTCCAGCGCCGCGTCCAGACGGGTCCGCAGGGCCATGGAGGGCGTGGTGCCGTTGACGCCGGCCCCCAGGACCACCACCGCGTCCGTGGGCAGGACCGACCAGTTCCGCGTTCCCTCCTGGACAACGAACATCTCAATGGAGATCAGCACCGCCAGCGCAAGGGTCAGAACACCGTAAAATACCCGCCGGACGATCTGCCAGCACCGCTCGCCCCCGGCCTGCCGGTCCAGAAAGACGGAGAGCGCCAGCAGCGCCGCCGTGCCCAGCAGGAGGAATCCGGAGAACCGCATTCCCAAGCCGCGCACCAATATCAGAACCAGACCAACAAGGACCAGCACCACCGCCATAACCAGACGGATCTGCCCCGTCTCCCGGCGCTTTCCGCGGTAATTTGCAACTTTAACCCTCTGCCGCCTCACTCAAACTCTCCCACTTCTCGTACAGGGCGTCCAGCTCTGTCTGGGCGTCCTCTTTCTCTTTCAGCAACGCGTTCAGCTTCTCGTAATCGCAGGCCGCGGCCTCCATGTCGGCGTCCAGCTTTTCCAGCCGCTCCTCCGCTTTGGCGATGTCCCTCTCGCAGATGGTCAGCTGCCGCCGGGCCGCCTGCTGGGCCTTGTTTCCACGGGGCTTTTCTGTGATGGTCTTCTCCTTTACAGCAACTGGTTCCGCTTTCTTTTCCGCCGCTTCCTGTGCCTTCACCGCCCGGTACTGGGTGAAGCCCATGGGATAGTCGGTGATGGTGCCGTCCGCCAGCTCCCAGATGCGGGTGGCGAAGCGGTTGATAAAGTAGCGGTCGTGGCTGACGAACAGCAGCGTCCCGTCGTAGGCCTCCACCGCCTCCTCGATCCACTCCCGGGAGTCGATGTCCAGATGGTTGGTGGGCTCGTCCAGGATCAGCAGATTGATCTCATCGTCCATCAGCATACACAGCCGCAGGCGGCTCTGCTCACCGCCGGACAGGACGGACACCGGCTTCAGCACATCCTCGCCCCGGAAGTCATAGGCCGCCAGACGGTTCCGGGCGGACTGGGCCGACAGGCCCTTTTTGGCGGCCATCATGTTCTCCACCAGATTCCAGTCCGGATGGTCGAAATGGATGATCTGGGGCAGATACGCCGCCTTCACCTGGGGACCAATGCGGATGCGGCCGTCGTCGGGGTACTCCTCGTCCATGATCATCTTGATGAGGGTGGACTTGCCGGTGCCGTTGTCGCCGATGAGGGCAATGCGCTCGCCACCCTCGATCTTCAGGCTGATGTGGTCGAACAGATGCTTGTCCCCGAAGGATTTGGCCAGATTCCGGAGGGACAGAACCTCGTCTCCGTGGAACTCCGCCGCGTTGAACCGGGCATCCATCTTCCGGGCCTTGGTGGGCTTGGAGGTGGTGCGCATCCGCTCGATGCGCTTTTCCATGGAGATGGCCCGGCGGTAAGTCTTGTCCATGCCCTGAAATGCCCACAGCCGTAGCTGTTCCGCTGATTTTTCCAACTGCTCGATCTTGGCCTGTTCCTTTTCGTACTGCTTCATCCGCTCCTGATAGCGGCGCTCCTTCTCCACAGCGTAAAAGCTGTAGTTGCCGCTGTAGAACTCCGCCTTGCCGCCGTTGATCTCAATGACCCGGGTGACGATGCGGTCCAGGAAATAGCGGTCGTGGGAGATCACCAGCACCGTTCCCCGGAAGCCCCGGATATACTCCTCCAGCCACTCCGTGGCGTGAAGGTCCAGGTGGTTGGTGGGCTCGTCCAGCAGCAAGATATCCGTGTCCTCCAGAATGAGACGGCCCAGGTTGACCCGGGTCTTCTCGCCGCCGGAGAGACTGGCGAACTCCTGCTGCCGCATGGCCTCGGAGATGGACAGGCCGTTGGCCACCTTGTTGACGGCCACGTCCGTGTCGTATCCGCCGAAGGCCTCGAATCTCTCGTTCAGAGCGCCGTACCGCCGCAGGATGGCCGGGTCGCTCTCCCCCGCCGCCATTCTGGCGGCCAGTTCCTCCATCTCCGCCGCCAAATTGTGGAGCCGGGAGAAGGCGGTGCGCAGCACATCCTCCACCGTATAGCCCTCGGGGTACACGGGGATCTGGGAGATCAGCCCCAGACGGCGGCCCTTTCCCACCATCACGGTGCCCTCGTCCCAGTCCAGCTCCCCGGTCAGGATCTTGAACAGGGTGGTCTTGCCCGCGCCGTTCCGGCCCAGAAGTCCCACCCGCTCGCCCTGGTCGATCTGAAAGGTCAGTCCGTCCAGGATATTCTTTCCGATTTCAAAGGACTTTACCAGCCCTTCGATCTGTATCTCGATCATACTTTCCTACTCAACTGATAAATATTTGTCAGCGGCTGAGCTGCTCCACCAGCCAGCCGAAGTGCATGGCGTGGGATGCCTTGATGAGCATCACCGTATTGTCTCCGAAGCTGTCCCGGATGGAGGCCAGCGCCTCCTCCTTGGTGGCAAAATGCCAGACCTGGCCGCCGCTGTTCTCTGTGCCCTCGGCGATCTTGGCGGCCTTGGCGCCCACGGCGAACACCTGATCGATGCCCAGCATGGCCGCCAGCGCGCCGATGTTGTAATGGGCCTGATCCGTCAGCGCCCCCAGCTCGCCCATGTCGCCCAGCACGGCGATCTTACAGTCGCACTCCGTCTTCGCCAGGATCTCCAACGCCGCGGTCACGGACTGGGGGTTGGCGTTGTAGCAGTCGTCCAGGATGGTCCGGTTCCCCGGCAGGTTCACCAGCCGCATCCGGGAGCCGGTGGGCTCATAGCTGGCCACGCCCCGGATGATCTCCTCCGGCGTCAGCCCCAGCCGTTCGCCCACGGCCACCGCCATGGAGGCTGAATACACCATGTGTTCGCCGGGAGCGGGGATCTCCAGACGGTAGGTGTTGTTCTCCGTCTCCACGTCGCAGGTGATGCCGCCCACGCCGTGGTCCTGAGTGTCCGTCACCCGGACGGAGCAATGGGCGGACCGGCCGCACCGGACGGTCTGGAAGGGCAGCTCCAGCGTATCCAGCAGCGCGTCGTCGCCGTTGAGGACCGCGAGACCGCCGGGCTTCAGATTCTCGAAGATCTCGCTCTTGGCCTGGAGAATGCCATCCCGGCTGCCCAGATACTCGATGTGGGCGTCGCCGATGTTGGTAATGACGGCGATGTCCGGCTGGACCATCTCCCCCAGATAGCGGATCTCGCCGAAGTGGTTCATGCCCGTCTCGATGACCGCCGCCTGATGCTCCGGTGTCAGCTGGAACAGCGTCAGGGGCGTGCCGATGTCGTTGTTGAAGTTCTCCGGCGTTTTCAGCGTCCGATACCGGGCAGACAGCACCGCCGCGATCATCTCCTTGGTGGTGGTCTTCCCCACGCTGCCGGTGATCTGGACGAAGGGGATGTCGAACCGCTCCCGGTACGCCTTCGCCAGGGCCTTCAGAGCCAGACGGGTGTCCTCCACCTGAATGTAGAATTTGTCCGGGCGCAGCGTCTCCGGAAGTCTGGCGCACAGACAGCCCGCCGCGCCGGCGTCCAGCGCCATGTCGATGAAGCGGTGTCCGTCGAAATTCTCGCCCGCCAGCGGGATGAACAGGCATCCCTGCCGGATCTTCCGGCTGTCAGTGGACACCTCCGTCACAGCGGGAAGCCCCTCCTGCGGATTCTGCCACACACCGCCCACCGCGGTCTCGATCTCTTTTACTGTAAACGGCTGCATATTGCCCTCCACGCGCCACGCAGGCACTGAAATGAAATCATCCCGGTCATGCTTATCCTCTCCGCCGGATATGGGCGGACAGCTCCAGAATCTCCTGGCAGACGTCGGCGTAGCTCATGCCAACGGCGGCGGCCTCCTTGGGGACGAAGCTGGTGGGCGTCATCCCCGGCAGGGAGTTGGCCTCCAGGCACCAGAGCCGTCCCTCCTGATCCAGGATCATGTCCGTCCGGGAGTAGACCTCCAGTCCCAGACAGCGGTGGACCCGCAGGGCCAGCTCTCCCGCCGCGGCCATCTGCTCCGGCGTCAGATCCGCCGGGCAGGTCTCCAGCGCGGCGCCCGCCTGATATTTGGCAGTGTAGTCGAATTCCTTCCCGGCAGGCACGGTCTCCACCGCAGGCAGCCACCGGTCGCCCAGCACGGCCACCGTCAGCTCCCGGCCGTAGATGCGCTCCTCCACCAGCGCCTTGCTGCCGTAGCGCAGGACCTCCAGAAGCGCCGCTTTCAGCGCCGCCCGGTCCTCCGGCAGATAGACGCCCAGAGACGAGCCGCCGCCGGGAGTCTTCACCACACAGGGCATGGGCAGCTCCTCCGCCAGACGGTCCACGTCCTCGGCATAATCGGCAAGCAGCCGCCACTTGGGGGTGGGAATGCCCGCCGCGTCCATCAGCTGCTTGGAGACCGTCTTATCCATGGCCACGGCGGAGGCCAGATGGCCGGAACCGGTATAGGGCACGCCCAGCAGGTCCAGCGCCGCCTGAATGCGGCCGTCCTCGCCGTCCTCGCCGTGGAGGCCCAGGAACACCATGTCCGCCGCCGCGCAGACGTCCAGCACGTGGGGCCCCAGATGGCTGGGGCCCTGGTCCGGACGGCTCCGGCGCACGGCCTCCAGGTCCGGTGCCTCCGTTCGGATGGCCGCGTCGGGGCACAGTCCGTCCGGCGCGTCAAACAGCGTCTCCAGATTCGCGGGGACCGTGTTCAGTCCCAGGAACATATCCACCAAAATGGCCCGGTGGCCCTTCTCCCGCAGCGCCCGGCAGATGCCGGTGCCTGATACCAGGGAGACCTCCCGCTCTGTTGAGATGCCGCCGGCCAATACAACGATCTTCATGCGATTCCTCTTTTCTCACACTCTGTGCAGTCTCTATCCAAGGCTATGTCAGTCTCACACAGTTTAGCACAGCTATCCCCGAAATACAACCAAAAACGGCTGAAATGTGCGTATTACATGGCAATGTAGGGCAGGACCATGGACGCCAGCAGGGCGAATATCATGACCGCCACCAGGATCAGGGCCATGATCCGGGTCTTCTTGTTCATCGATTCGGTTCCTCCTCCCGTGTCAGAATCTTGCGGATGCTCTTCTCCGCTTTGCTGCGGGGAAGCATCAGCTCATGGCCGCAGCCCAGGCAGCGGAGCTTGATATCCATGCCCACCCGCAGGATCTCCCATTGGGTGCTGCCACAGGGATGGGGCTTTTTCAGTTCCACATGGTCGTGAAGATGCAGGTCCATGGTCGTTCCTCCTGTCAAACTGCCGCGCTGCGGCGCATAAGATGGTCTGTAACCGCGCCGGACGCGAACTGTGATCACTTGATCAATGATGGATCATAAAAGGTGTGTGATGAAATAATGCCGGAAAACAACATCTATCTCCCGGAGGGGCTGCGGCCCCAGACGGCTCTGACGCTCCCGGCTCTGCGGGAGGCCATGGCGGAGCGGACAATCCTGGAGGGACCGGTGGTCCGCTGTGACAGCCGCCGGGACCTGTATATCGATCTGGGCGGCATCCGGGGGCTCCTGCCCCGGGAGGAGGCCGTGGCCCCGTGGATCAGCGGCTCCGGACGGGACATTGCCCTTCTGAGCCGGGTGGGAAAGCCCGTTTGCTTCTTTGTGACGGACATCAGCGCCGACGAAAAGGGCGCCCCTGTGGTCCGGCTCTCCCGCCGGGCCGTACAGGAACAGGCGAAGGAATGGTTCCTCTCCGCCCTGGGGCCCGGTTCGGTGGTCTCCGCCGTGGTGACGCATCTGGAGTCCTTCGGCGCTTTCCTGGACATCGGCTGCGGCATCGTCGCCATGCTGCCCATTGAGAACATCTCCGTCTCCCGCATCCCACATCCCGCTGTCCGGTTCCGGACAGGGCAGCGGATCCTGGCGGCGGTGGCCGACGTGGACCCCGCCGTTCCCCGGTTCACCATGACCCATAAGGAGCTGCTGGGCACCTGGATGGAGAATGCCAGCCGCTTCCATCCCGGTGACACGGTTCCGGGGGTGGTCCGGTCCGTCAAGGACTACGGCTGCTTTGTGGAGCTGACGCCCAATCTCTCCGGTCTGGCAGACCGGAAGGCCGGTGTGCGGGAGGGCGACCGGGTCTCCGTCTATATCAAGAGCATCCGGCCGGAGCGGATGAAGATCAAGCTACACATCATCGAGACGCTGCCGCCGGAGACGGCCATCCCGCCCCTGCGCTATCAGATCACCGACGGCCAGCTGGAGCGGTGGGTCTACTCCCCGCCAGGCTATGAAAAGGAACCTGTGGAGACGGTGTTTACTGATCCGTCCCCTTGATCTTCTCCCAGTAGGCCCTGGCGGCCTGCTCGTTCTTGTTGGGGCCGTACTCATAGTACCGCGCGTTCCGGATGGCGTCCGGAAGATACTGCTGGCGGACCCAGTGGTTGGGATAGTCGTGGGGATAGAGATAGTGCTGCTTATTGTCAAAGCCCGTGGTGTCGGCGTGGACGTTCTGGAGCTGTCGGGGAATGTCCCCGGTGCGCCCCGCCCGGACGTCCGCCATGGCGCGGTCGATGCCCGCCTCCACGCTGTTGGACTTGGGGGCCGTGGCCAGCAGAATGGCCGCCTGGGCCAGCGGCAGCCGCGCCTCCGGAAGGCCCAGCTGCATGGCCGTGTCCACGCAGGCCTTCACGATGGAGACGGCCTGGGGATAGGCCATGCCCACGTCCTCACTGGCGGAGCACAGCAGACGGCGGCAGGGCGTCACCAGATCGCCCGCCTCCAGGAACCGGGCCAGATAGTGCAGCGCCGCGTCCGGGTCGCTGCCCCGCAGGGACTTCATCAGGGCGGAGGCGATGTCGTACATGGCGTCGCCGCCCTTGTCGTACCGCATGGCGCTCCGCTGGGCCACCTGCTCCGCGTCCGCCATGGTCAGGGTCAGCGTTCCGTTCTCCGGCGACGCCGCCCGGCACAGCAGCTCCACGGCGTTGATGGCCTTCCGCACGTCTCCGCCGCAAGCCGTGGCGATCTGGAGCGGGACTTTCTCCTCCCACTCCAGGGGCAGGGGCGACCGCTCCTGCTCGATGCGCAGTGCCCGCTCCACGGCGGGCAGCGCCTCCTCCGGCATCACCTGCTTGAACTCAAACACCGTGCTGCGGGACAGCAGGGCGCTGTATACGTAGAAATAGGGGTTCTCCGTGGTGGAGGCGATGAGCGTCAGGGAGCCGTTCTCCATGAACTCCAACAGGCTCTGCTGCTGCTTCTTGTTGAAATACTGGATCTCGTCCAGATACAGCAGAATGCCGCCGGGGGCCAGCAGGGTCCCCACGTCGGCGATGATGTCCTTGATGTCCTGCAAGGACGCCGTGGTGGCGTTGAGCCGGTGGAGGGTCTTGTTGGTCTGTCGGGCGATGATATTGGCAATGGTGGTCTTCCCGGTGCCGGAGGGGCCGTAAAACACCATATTGGCGTCAGCGCCGCTCTCAATGAGCCGGCGCAGTACCGCGCCGGGGGCCAGCAGGTGCCGCTGTCCCACCACCTCGTCCAAAGTCTTGGGACGGATCTCATCCGCCAGGGGACGCTGCATGGCGTGCCCTCCTTTCCTGTTCTCCCGGCAATACTTACCGAGGGTAATCATATATTATAGCACAACCGTTCTGTGGATTCTACAGAAAAATCAAAGGTTTTTCCATATCCCGCTGCCTTTTGGTTTTGCTGCATTTTCCTCTCGCAAACTGTCGGATTTTGTGGTATCCTGTCCCTTGAGGTGACCGCCATGAAATCGAAAGCCGCGCTGAACCGTATTATTGAAACGCTGAAAGAACTCTATCCCGACAGTCTCTGCTCCCTGCAATACGAAAAGGACTACGAGCTGCTGTTCGCCGTCCGTCTGGCCGCACAGTGTACCGACGAGCGGGTGAACAAAGTGACGCCCGCCCTGTACGCCCGGTTCCCCTCCCTGGAGAGCTTTGCGGAAGCCGATCCCGAGGAGGTGGGCGAGTACATCCACTCCTGCGGCTTTTTCAACGGCAAGGCCCGGGACATCGTGGCCTGCTCCAAAATGCTGCTGGAGCAGTTCGGCGGCAAGGTCCCCGGCACCATGGAGGAGCTGACGTCCCTCCCCGGTGTGGGCCGCAAGACCGCCAACCTGATCCTGGGCGACGTATACGGCCAGCCCGCCTACGTCTGCGACACCCACTGCATCCGCATCACCGGCCGTCTGGGCATCACCGACGGCTCCAAAGACCCCGTCCAGGTGGAGCGACAGCTGCGGGAGGTCCTTCCGCCCAAGGAGTCCAACAACTTCTGCCACCGCATGGTGCTGTTCGGCCGGGACACCTGCACCGCCCGCAGCCCCAAATGCGAGGGCTGTCCGCTGGCAAAGGACTGCGACACCCGGAAAGCGGCAAAAAAAGCATAGGGGATCGGAAACGTGCCTGCGCGCGGCCCACGCAGGCACGTTTTTTGCGCCCGGCACATATACTGCAATGAAGCGCCGGCGGGGCGGACGATGTCTGCCGGCGCGGGGGATGCTAACATTTCTGCTGGCGCATGGAGGCTTCATATGGACGAAAAGACGAAACAGCTCATTGAGACACTGAAAAACAATCCGGGCACCGTTCAGGCGCTGTTCCGCACCCAGGACGGACAGAATCTGATGCGGATGCTGACCCAGGAGGATCACGGCGCGGCCCTCCAGCGGGCGGCCCAGAGCGCCGCCCGGGGCGACACCTCCGAGATGGCCCGGATGGTGTCCCAGATCATGCGCAGCCCCGAGGGGGTGGCGCTGGTCCAGCGCATCAACAAGGCGGTCCAGAAATAACCGGAAGGAGGGACGGCGGCGTGTCGGAATTTGATGAGAAACTGAATGCGCTGCTGTCCAATCCCGACAGCATGGCGCAGATCATGCAGCTGGCCCAGTCCCTGTCCGGACAGGGCGGCGGACCCGCGCCCCAGCAGCAGGCGGCGCCCCCTCCCCCACCGCCTCCGCCGCAGACACCGCCGTCGCCGCCTTCCGGCGGAAACGGGGATATCCTGTCCGCGCTCTCCGGCGGACTGGACCCGCAGATGCTGACCCGCCTGATCCCGGTGATCCAGGAGTTGGGCCGCAGCGACAACAGCAGCGCCAGACAGCTGCTGGGCGCCCTGCGCCCCTATCTGCGCCAGGACCGTCAGGAGAAGATCGAGCGGGCGCTCCAGCTGGCCCGCATCATCCATATCGGAAAGAAATTCTTGTCCAGCTGGGAGGGATGACAGGTGTATAACCGCTATATCCGCAACGACCGGGGGTCCTACACCCGCGTCCCGGAGGAGCCTGAGCGCCCTCAGAAGCCGCCGAAAAACGGTCCGGACACCCCCCCGCCGCCTCCACCGTCGAAAGCGGACCCGCCCCGCGGCGGGCATCCCCATCCGGAGGGAACCGGCGGACCCGCCGGCGGACCGCCGCCCGGCGACTTCGGGCCGGATGGGCCGGGCGCATGGGATACCAGCGGTCCATCCTCCCAGCGGGACACCAGCGACATCATCAGCCGGCTTCTGCGGCATCTGCTGGACCGGTTCCATCTGGAAAGCGTGGACACCGGGGATCTTCTGCTGCTGATCCTGCTGTTTCTCCTGTACGAGGAGAAGGCGGATGAGGAGGTCCTGTTCGCCCTGGGATTGCTGCTGATCCTGTAAAATGGACTGTTCATACGAAAACACCGGACTCCTTCTTCCGGCGCGGCGCGCCGCGTTGGGAAGGGAGTCCGGTGTTTGATTGTTCTATAGGCTTATTTCCGGCGCTCCGCCAGCACATCCGCCAGCGTGCGGAGAAACTCCGTATCACCCTGCCAGTTCCCCTGGTCCAGGGCGGCTTTGGCCTTTTCCGTATAGTCCAGCACCCGGCGCTCGCACTCCTCCGTGCCCAACAGCGTCACATAGGTGGTCTTCTCGTTGGAGGCGTCGGAGCCGATTGGCTTGCCGAACTCCGCGGCGTCGCCGATCACGTCCAGGATGTCGTCCCGGATCTGGAAGGCCAATCCCAGGTTGGTGGCGTAGTCCCTGGCGGCATTGAAGCAGGACTCGTCCACCGCCCGACGGCCCATGGAGGCCGCAACGCCCATGAGACAGGCCGCCCGCAGCAGTGCGCCGGTCTTCTTATCGTTGATGGCCGTCAGTTCCGCCTCCGTGTGGGACTGCCCGTCCCCCAGGGTGTCCTCATACTGACCGCCGCACATGCCCTGCTCTCCGGCGGCCTCCGCCAGAACGCGGGCCGCCAAGGCTTTGGACATGGCCCCGCCGCCGTGCCGCCAGGTCCCGTCGGCGGACAGCACCGTCTGAAAGGCCGCCGCCTGTAAGGCGTCGCCCGCCAGCGTAGCCGCGCACTCGCCGTAGACCTTATGATTGGTGGGCCGTCCGCGGCGCAGATCGTCGTTGTCCATACAGGGCAGGTCGTCGTGGATGAGAGAATAGGTGTGAAGCATTTCTACTCCACAGCCAAAGTCCAGAGCCTCCTCCGGCGTTCCGCCCGCCGCTTCACAGAACTTCATGGCCAGCACGGGCCGGATGCGCTTGCCGCCGGCCAGCAAACTGTACCGCATGGCCTCCTGCAATCCGCCGCCGGGAAAGAACTCCGCCAGACGGCGCTCCACCATCTGCCGCGCCTCATCCATCTGCCGCTGAAATTCCAGCTGTTCCATAGTAACCACCTGTTCCGCCGCTGTGCGCGGCATCCTTCAAAATCAAAATTTTCCCCGAAACGGGAACACTTCTTTATCCAATCCGGCCCGGAGACTGCTCAGCCCTCGCTGTCAAAGGGCAGCTCCACCGGCGCGCCGTCGGGGCCCTTCATCAGCTTGACCACCTTCTGCTCCGCCTGATCCAATTCTTTCGAGCAGGACGCGATGAGCTTCGTCCCCTCCTCAAACAGGGTCAGAGAATCCGCCAGCTGGGCGTCCCCCGCCTCCAGCAGAGAGACGATCTCCTCCAGACGGGCGATCTGTTCCTCAAAGGTCTTTTTCTTCTGTGCGCTCATGGCTTGTCCTCCGTCTCTTATTTCCGCTATCCGCAAAGGCGCGGTCCACCGTGCAGGACAGTCCGCCCTCGCCCAGGACCACAGTCACCGGCGTGCCGGAGGGCGCGTCCTGCCAGCTCCGGACCAATGCACCGTCCTCCTTCTGCACCATGGCGTAGCCCCGGCCCAGGACCTTCAGGGGGCTCATGGCGTCCAGAGACGCCGCCAGAGCAGAAAACTTCTGCCGCCGCAGAGACAGCGTGTGGTTTTCCAGATCCCCCAGCCGCTGCTGCAAATGGGTCAGCAGCATCCGCTTGTCCTGGACATAGGCCAGCTGGTCCCGCATCACCCTGCGGGAGGACAGGGTTTCCACCCGCTCCCGCAGGGCTTTCAGACGCTTTGTCTCCGCCTGCTCCATCCGTTCGCCGGCACCGTGGAGCCACCGTAGCAGCTCCGCCTGATCCGGCACGGCGATCTCCGCCGCGTTGGAGGGCGTGGACGCTCTGGCGTCCGCCACAAAGTCCGCGATGGTCACGTCCGGCTCATGGCCTACGGCGGAGATAACGGGAATCTCCGATTCATAGATGGCCCGGGCCACCCGCTCGTCGTTGAAGGCCCATAGGTCCTCCATGGAGCCGCCGCCCCGTCCGGTGATGAGGACGTCTCCCACCTTCCAGCGGTTGGCGTAGCGGATGGCGCCCACGATCTCCGGCGGGGCCTCCGCGCCCTGTACCCGCACCGGCAGCAGGACCACCTTGGCCAGGGGGTACCGACGCCCCAGGATGCGGATCATGTCGTGGACCGCTGCTCCGGCGGAGGACGTGACCACGGCGATCCGTTCCGGATAGGCGGGCAGCGGCTTCTTGTGGGCCGGGTCGAACAGCCCCTCGGCATACAGCTTCTGCTTCAGCTGCTCAAAGGCCAGGGCCAGATCCCCCACGCCCTCCGGCGAGAGGGAATTGCAGTACAGCTGATAGGCGCCGTCCCGCGGGAACACCGTGATGCGGCCCTGGGCGATGACCTTCATGCCGTTCTCCGGCCGGAACCGCAGCCAGGATGCCTGTCCCCGGAACATGACGCACCGAAGGGCGCCGCCAGTGTCCTTCAGCGTGAAGTAGTGGTGTCCCGAGGGGTATATTTTGTAGTTGGACAGCTCTCCCCGGACGTAGATGTCCTGTAAGGCGGGCACACCGTCCAGCAGGGACTTGACGAACTCGTTGACCTGGGAGACGTCATAAATGGTCTGTTCCAAAGGGATCCTCCTTCCTGCGCCCGGTGCGGGAGACGCTTATGCCAGCCGCTCGATCAGCGCCACGGCCTGGGCGGACATTCCGGAGCCGTCGCCGGTGAAGCCCAGATGCTCCTCAGTGGTGGCCTTCACGTTCACCTGCTCCTCCGGGATGCCCAGACACTCCGCCATGTTCCGGGCCATCTGCGCCTTGTAGGGCGCGATCTTCGGGGCCTGGGCCACCAGCGTGGCGTCGATGTTCACCACGGCCCAGCCCTGCTCCCGGAGACGCTCCCCCACCCGGCGAAGCAGTTCCAGACTGGAGATGCCTTTATAGCGGTCATCGGTGTCCGGAAACAGCTTGCCGATGTCCCCCAGCTTTGCCGCGCCCAGCAGCGCGTCCATGACGGCGTGAGTCAGCACGTCGGCGTCCGAGTGGCCGTCCAGGCCGCGGTCATAGGGTACCCGGACGCCGCCCAGGATCAGGTCCCGGCCGGATATCAGCCGGTGGACGTCGTATCCCTGTCCGATCCGCAGAGTTGTCATATTGCGTAAAACCTCCCGTTTGTTGACCCGCAGCCGTTTACCGGCTTTGCAGGAGCGCCGCCGCGATGGTCATGTCCAGCGGCGTGGTGATCTTCAGATTGGCTTCGTCGCCCTCCACCAGATAGACCACCTTGCCCAGACGCTCCACGGCGGAGCAGTCGTCCGTCAGCTCCGCGCCGGCTTCCAGCGCGGACTGCAAGGCCGCCTTCAGCAGATCCGCCTCAAAGATCTGGGGCGTCTGGATCGCCCGCAGCGTACTGCGGTCCAGCGTCTCCCGGACGGTGCCGTCCGCTGCCACCTTGATAGTGTCCTTCACAGGAATGGCGGGAGCGGCGGCGTTGCACCGGGCGGCCTTCTCCGCCACGGCGTCGATGAGGGCCGGCGTCACCAGCGGACGGGCACCGTCCTGCACCGCCAGCAGCTCCGTGCGGGGATCGGCCTCCAGAGCCGCCCGGAGGACCGATTCCTCCCGGCTGTCTCCGCCCCGGACCACTTTCACCGGCTTTTGGATGCCGTAAGTACGGCACAGTTCGGAGAACGGCAGGATGTCCTCCTCCCGGGCGGCGATGACGATGGCATCCACCCGGGAGGCCAGATCCAGCGCCGTCAGTGTGCGGGCCAGCACCGGCACGCCCTCCAGCGGCAGCAGCAGCTTGTTGACCTCCCCGCCCATGCGTGTGGAGCTGCCTGCCGCCGCCACGATGGCCGTGCAGAAAGGCCGCTGCGCCTCCTGGAACCGTCTGAAAAAGCCCATGTCCATCCTCCCTCTCCGATGATCTCATAATACCGGTATTATACCGCCTGACGGCGCACTTGGCAAGGGAAATCGGGGTTCCGGCATCGAAGGGAAAATCATCTCTATAACGAAAGACGGAACGGCCCTGCCGTTCCGTCTTTTATCCAGTCGTTCAATCAGTCGTTGTCCCAGTTGTGCCAGACGTTCTGCACGTCGTCGTTGTCCTCCAGGAAGTCGATGAGACGCTCCATATTGTGGACATCGCCCTCGGAGGTGAGGGTCACGTAATTCTGAGGCACCATCTCGATGTCAGCGTTGACGAAGGTATAGCCCTTGGCCTCCAGTGCCTTGACCACGTCGTTGAAAGCGTCGGGCTCTGTGGTGATCTCCAGTGCGGAACCGTCGGCCTCGAAATCAGAGGCGCCGGAGTCCAGCGCGTCCATCATGACGGCGTCCTCGTCCAGCTCGCCGTCCTCGTTGTCGATGACGATGACGCCCTTGCGGTCAAAGGACCAGGACACGCAGCCCTGGGCGCCCAGGTTGCCGTTGCACTTGTCAAAATAGTGCCGGACCTCGGGAGCGGTGCGCTGACGGTTGTCCGTCAGGGCCTCCACGATGACGGCCACGCCGCCGGGGCCGTAGCCCTCATAAGTAACGGACTCGTAGTTGTCGGTGTTGCCGGCGCCAAGAGCACGGTCGATGGTGCGCTTGATGTTGTCGTTGGGCATGTTGACGGCCTTGGCCTTGGCAATGACCGTGGCCAGGCGGGAGTTGTTGGCGGGATCGCCGCTGCCGCCGCCCTCTTTCACCGCCACGATGATCTCCTTGGCGATCTTGGTGAAGGCGGCGCTGCGCTTGGCGTCAGCGGCACCCTTGGTCTTCTGAATATTATGCCATTTGGAATGTCCGGACATAGTTGATTACTCTCCTTCTACATAGTACTGAATGACTTCCCGATGGGAGGCCGATTTTTCGAGATACAGCGCCGGAAACAGTTTCCGCAGCTCCGACAGGATGACAGGGCACACCACATCTTCCGTGGGGAAGTGCCCGGCGTCGATGACGTTGATGCCTTTGGGTTTCGCGTCCAGGAACTGGTGATAGCTCAGATCCGCCGTGACAAAGGTGTCGCAGCCGGCGGCGATGGCCAGATCCATGTACTCCCCGCAGGCGCCGCCGCCTACCGCCACCCGGTGGACGGGCTTTCCGGCGTCGGCATACCGCAGGCCGTTGCAGCTCAAGGCTGCGGAGACGCGCTTTACAAATTTGCCGAGTGGAACGGGGCCGCAGGACAGGGTGCCCGTCCGTCCGATGCTATCGGGCGTCAATGGCCCAGGATCGACCACCCCCAGTGCCTCTGCCAGGGCATCGTTGACACCGCCCATGGCGGCATCCAGATTGGTATGCATGCAAATTCCCGCCAGGTCCTCCCGCACCATACGGCGCAGCAGACGGCCCTGGGGCGTATCCTCTCGGAGGGTCTGCACCGGCAGCCATTTGCAGTTCATCACCGGATGATGAGCCACGATCAGCTGGCAGTGCTTTTCCAGTGCCTCCGCCGCCACATCCTCCGTGATGTCGAGGGCCACCAGGACCCGGGAGACCTCCCGGTCGGGATCTCCCACCAAAAGGCCCACATTGTCCCAGTCCATGGCCAGTTCTTTCGGGGCAAAATCAAACAGTGACTGTTCGATTTCACGGACAGTTGGCATGCCGCCACTCCTCTCTCATTTCCATCAGCGCGGTGATCTCCGCCCGGAGACGGTCCGCTTTTTCCCTGCCGGCCGGATCCGTTGAGCGGTTCATCCCCGCCACAGCGCTCAGCAGACGGACGATCTTCTCAATCAGATACCGGTCTCCCAGCGGGTCCTCCAGCAGCCGGACGCCGCCCAGAAGCTGGCCAAGAGACAGGTCCATCTCCCCTGCCCGGACCTCCATCACCGGATACAGCGTCCCACGGTCCAGGACCAGGGCCTCCCGGACGATGGCGTAGTGATGCTCCATCAGGAATCGCCGTAGCGTTTCCGCATGGGTCATGGGCTGGAGCAGCAACATGTGGCGGCCGTCTGCCGTCCAAGGAGCGGCGGTCAGAATGGAGGCGATGTTCTCCCCTCCCATCCCAGCGATGGCCACCGTGTCGCACTCCTCCGGCGTGATGGCGGAGAGACCGTCGCACAGCCGGTAGTCGATGCCCTCCGCGCCATAGACGCGGCCCGTCTCCCGGGCACGGTCCAGCGGGCCGGGGCGCAGGTCGCTGGCAATGGCATGGACCACGCGGCCATGGAGCCGCAGCCACACGGGCAGATAGCCGTGATCCGTGCCAACGTCAGCGAGCTTTGCGCCCTGGGGCACCCAATCCGCCAGCAGACGCAGCCGGGGAGAGAGTTCCAGTTGTCTTGCCATAGTCCCTCCTCGTCTGCCAGTGCGCAGACAAAGCCGAAATTTCTGTGTTCTGCGGGTGTTTTTTACACGACAAGAGCGCATACAGGCATCTGCCTGTATGCGTCCTGTGTGAGATGGATTTACTGCACCTTGTTGGCTTCCTCGTTCACCAGGGCCAGCAGCTTGTCCACGTCGATGCCGTGGACCATGCAGGCCTCCTCCACGGTCTCGCCGCGGGAAGAGGGGCAGCCCAGGCAGTGCATGCCGATGGACAGGAAAATAGGCGCGGTCTGAGGAGCCACGTCCAGAATATCACCGATGATGGTGTCCTTCTTGATCTCGATCATGAGGGATTCCTCCAAATTATAATAATTCCGTCATTTCTTCTGAAAATGAACGCAGATATTATACCCCACTTCTTTTCAGAATTCAATAGAAATCCGCAGGTTTCTGCAAAAGATTGGGCGCACGAAGTGCGGAATCGGATAAAAAGAAAGGACACCCGGAGGCGTCCTTTCTTTTTGATGGCTTGTTATCTCTGCTGCTCGCGCATCTTGGCGAAGCACTCGCTACAGTAGACGGGACGATCGCTCTTGGGCTCAAAGGGAACCCGAGCCTCGCCGCCGCAGGCAGCGCAGACAGCGGTGAAGTACTCCCGGGGACCACGGGCAGCGGCCTTGCGGGCGTCACGGCAGGCCTTGCAGCGCTGGGGCTCGTTCTGGAAGCCGCGCTCAGCGTAGAACTCCTGCTCACCAGCGGTAAACACGAACTCCTTGCCGCACTCTTTGCAAACTAAGGTCTTGTCTTCGAACATGATTTTACCCTCTCTTCGACAGAAAAAATATATGCGTTCAGCGCTTGCTGAAATCGCCGGAAAGTAACTGCTGTGCCATTTTACGACGGATCCGCTGCACAGCGTTGTCCACGGATTTTGGGGGTCTGCCGACTGTCTCGGCAATCTCCCGACAAGAAAGGCCGTCTAAATAGTACCCCAAAATCTTCGCTTCAAATTCGGACAACTGTTTCCGGACACCAGTCAAGAGACTTTGGGCGTGTTCCCTGTCGATGAGAAAATCTTCAGGGTTCCGCTCTGCCAGATTACCGGTTCCAGAGGTGTAGGAATTACTATCAAAGAAGGGCGTATCCAGAGGAACTGACTGATTCAGGGGAAGGTGCTTATCACCCGCCGCAGAGCGGAGGGCTGAATATAGCCGGTTGCGAATGCAGGTTTCCGCGAATGTCCGGAAGGAGGCGGCTTTGGAGGCGTCGTATTCCCGGACCGCGTTCATAAGCCCAATCATCCCCTCCTGGGTCAGATCTTCGCTGTCCCCGCCGATGAGAAAATACGGACGGGCGCAGGTACGGACCAGACGGCTGTACCTCGTGACCAGAAGCTCTTCGGCCAGACGGTCTTCCTGACTGACCAGACGGCAGAGCTCCTCATCTGAGAGCAGACGCAGGCGATCAAATTGGGTCTCACCACGATTTCGCATATGTTATTATACCTGTCTTTTATCGGAATTGTCAAGCAAAATATCAAAAATATTCAGGGGAACCGTCAGATTTTTAGTGATTTTATAAAATCCGCCAGACGCTCTGCTGTTTTTTCGGCGATTTCCGTGGTCTTTGCCTCCACCATGACCCGGATCAGGGACTCGGTTCCGGAGGCGCGGACCAGAACGCGGCCCTCGCCGTGAAGGGCGCTCTCCTCCCTGTCAATCGCTTCCTTCAGCGCCGGAGACGCCATGATGCTCTCCTTCACGCCCCGGTCGTGGGGCACTTCTACATTGACCAGCACCTGGGGATAGACCGCGCAGACAGAGACCAGCTCGCTGGCCTTCTTTCCGGACCGGGCCAGGACCTGCAGGAACTGCAGGGCGGTCACTTCGCCGTCACCGGTGGTTTCCAGCTCCGTGAAGATGGTGTGGCCGGACTGCTCGCCGCCGATTCGGTAGTCGTGGCGCAGCATCTCCTCCAGCACGTTCCGGTCGCCCACGCTGGTGCAGACCAGCTCAATGCCGTGGTTCCGGCAGAATTCGTGGAGGCCCAGATTGCTCATGACTGTGGCCACGATGGTGTTGCCGTTGAGCTTGCCCCGGCGCTTCATGTCCAGAGCGCAGACGGCCATGACCTTGTCGCCGTCGATGGTGTTTCCCTGCTCATCCACCAGCAGGCAGCGGTCGGCGTCGCCGTCAAAGGCCACGCCGATGTCGTAGCCGCCCTTCACCACCGCGTCCGCCAGACTCTCCAGATGGGTGGAGCCGCAGCGGCTGTTGATGTTCACGCCGTCCGGGTCCTTGTGGATGAAGTCCGTGTGGGCCTTGAACCGGCCGAACAGCTCCGGCGCCGTGGCGCTGGCCGCGCCGTTGGCGCAGTCCGCCAGAATCCGCAGGCCAGCCAGGTCGCTGTCCGCCGTGGAGGCGGCGAAGTTGATGTAGTCCTGCTTCAGCTGGCGCATGCCGTGGTGCCGCCGCCCGATCTCCTCCCGGGTGCGGAGCTTCATGGGCTCTGGGGAGAGGATCTTCTCTTCAATGCGGCCCTCCACCTCGTCGGAGAGCTTGTAGCCCTGGCCGCTGAAGACCTTGATGCCGTTATGCTCATAGGGATTGTGGCTGGCGGAAATGACGATGCCCGCGTCCGCCTTCTCCTGCCGGGTCAGATACGCCACCGCAGGCGTGGGGATGGTACCCAGGGGCTTCACGTCGCCGCCCACGGAGCAGATGCCCGCCATCAGGGCGGACTCCAGCATATCGGAGGAGATGCGGGTGTCCTTGCCGATCATGATGACAGGCCGGCGGCCCGTCTCCTCTGCCAGCACTGTGGCCACTGCCTGGCCCACGCGGAACGCCTGCTCCGCCGTCAGATTTTCGCCCACGACGCCGCGGATGCCGTCGGTCCCAAATAATTTACCCATAGATTCAATTTCCCTTCTATTCATGTTCATGCCAAAGCGCATGATAGCGCTGCGTTACAGTGACAGCTGCTCTCCCTCCGGGGCGAAGCCGCCGGGCAGGGACAGATGGAGGTGCTGGTACGCCTTCTGGGTCACGCACCGGCCCCGGGGCGTCCTGGTCAGGAAGCCCAGCTGCATCAGATACGGCTCGTAGACGTCCTCCAGCGTGACGGACTCCTCGCCGATGGTGGCGGCCAGGGTCTCCAGGCCCACGGGGCCGCCGTTGTAGTTCTCGATGATGGCCCCCAGCATCCGCCGGTCCACCGGGTCCAGACCCAGATGGTCGATCTCCAGGGCGCACAGGGCCTCGTCCGCCACCGCCTTCGTGATGACACCGTCGGCCTTCACCTGGGCGAAGTCCCGGACGCGACGCAGCATCCGGTTGGCGATACGGGGCGTGCCCCGGCTGCGCCGGGCAATCTCATAGGCGCCCTCTGGCACGATGTCCACGTTCAGGATGCCGGCGGAGCGGGTGACGATCTTCGCCAACTCCTCCGGCGTGTACAGCTCCAGCCGCAGGGTCACGCCGAACCGGTCCCGCAGGGGCGCGGACAGCTGTCCCGCCCGGGTGGTGGCGCCGATGAGGGTGAACTTGGGCAAGTCCAGACGGATGGAGTTGGCGCTGGGGCCCTTGCCCACGATGATGTCCAGGGCATAGTCCTCCATGGCAGGGTACAGGATCTCCTCCACGGACCGGTTCAGCCGGTGGATCTCGTCCACGAACAGGATGTCGTTCTCGTTGAGGTTCGTCAGCAGCGCCGCCAGATCGCCGGGCTTCTCAATGGCCGGGCCGGAGGTGATGCGGATGTTGACGCCCATTTCCTGGGCGATGATGCCCGCCAGGGTGGTCTTGCCCAGGCCCGGAGGGCCGTGGAGCAGCACATGGTCCAGCGGCTCCGTCCGCTTCCGGGCGGCCTCGATGAAAATGGCCAGATTGTTCTTGGCCTTCTCCTGGCCAATGTACTCCCGCAGCGTCTTGGGCCGCAGGGAGCCCTCCTGGGCGTCCTCCTGCAGGAAGGTCTTGGCCACGATGGGCTCCTCGTAAATGTCGTTTCCGAAGTCGATGCTCAAAATGTCACTTCCTTAGGTTTCCATATCCCCTGCGCCGGGAGAGCTTTAAAACCGGCAGTCCCGGCTCCCGAAGGACTCCAGGATATCCCGGACACTTTCCAGAAACATCTCCTCACCCCAGGTGTTGACCTTGAAAAACACGGCCTGACTGCCGCCGGAGGTGATGGCGGAGAGGAACAGCTCCTCTCCCCTGCCCGCCAGCGTCAGGTTCAGACTCACCCGGTTGCCGCCGGCAAAGCTGTACCGCTCGTAAACCCGGACGGCGCAGCGGACGTCCCCGGCGGCGTAGTCGCTGCCGTCCTCATAGGTGGCGGAGGCGCTGCCGCTGAGGATGCCGTTGTGCAGGCGCTGCAATACGGCATCGAAGTCTCCCGTGATGGTGCACTCGAATTTTGCCATGTCACTTCACCATCTTTTTCAGACTCTGACGGATGATCTCCTCCAGAGGCAGTCCTTCCACGTCCACGCCCTTCATGGCCTGAGCGGCCTCCTGACTGGAATAGCCCAGCACCGCCAGCGCCTGTGCGGCCTCGGCGGCCTTGCTGGTGAACACGGTTGCCGCCGGAATGCCCTGACCGCCGGAGAAGTCCAGACCGGCGGCGGTCTCCTTGCTCATCTTATCCTTCAGCTCCAGGATGATGCGCTGGGCGATCTTCTTGCCGATGCCCGGCGCCGCCGTCAGGGTCTTGGCGTCCTCCGTCACGATGGCCATGGCCAGGGATTCCGGCGTTGTGGAGGACAGAATGGCCAGCGCCGCCTTGGGCCCCACGCCGGAGACGCTGATGAGCAGCTTGAAGCTGTTCAGCTCGTTCTGGGTGGCGAAGCCGTACAACTCGAAGATGCCATCGCCCACGTTGAGATAGGTGTAGAGCTTCCCCTTCTGGCCCTTTTTCAGACGGCTCAGGGTGTTGTTGGTAGTCTTGCAGGCGTAGCCCACGCCGCCGCAGTCGATGACGGCCAGATACGGAAGAATCTCGGCAACCGTGCCGTCCAGATAGTAGAACATATGTATCCTCCAGCGTGTCTCCAACCGAGAAATCAGGCGTTGATGTGGTTACAGAAAATTTCTGATTCCTCATTTTTGATTTCTGATTCGTTAAATAGTTTCCTTCACATCCGTGACCTGGGGCAGACGGGATGTGGCGCTTCTGGCGTGGCAGATGGCCAGGGCCAGCGCGTCGGCGGCGTCGTCCGGACGGGGCACCGACTTCAGCTTCAGCAGACGGCGGGTCATGTCCATCACCTGGCGCTTCTCCGCCTTGCCGTAGCCCACCACCGCCATCTTCACCTGCGACGGCGTGTACTCATGGAGCGGGATGCCGCATTTCTCGGCGGCGTACAGGATGACGCCCCGGCCGTGGGCCACGGCGATGCCGGTGGTGATATTGTTGTTGAAGAACAGCTCCTCAATGGCGATGGCGTCCGGCTTCGTCTGGCCGATGAGGTCCTCCATGTCCGTGGCGATCTGGTACAGCCGCTTGGAGAGAGGCAGCCCCGCCGGGGTGGTGATGGCCCCGTAGGTCAGCATATGGACTTGTGCCCTCTCCGCCTCCACCAGACCGAAGCCGATGGTGGCCACGCCGGGATCAATGCCTAAAATGCGCATGGGCCTCCCCTTCCAGGTTACATTCTATGTCAGTATAGCAAATTTGAAGGCGGAGCGCAACAGGGAAAACACGTCGAAATTCTCTGCTGAAACCCGCAGAAAAGCCGGAGAGAATGCGCACGGCGCATTCTCTCCGGCTTGTTGACACAGAGAATTGTCTGACCGTCCATCACGGCAGGGGGATCACTATGTTGATCTGGAAGGCGCTGAAGGGCATTTCCGGCACCATTTTACCGGCACATACAGAAATTGATGAGCGTCATTCTGCACGAATCATTTGATGGGAACGGCCACAGGGATCGTCTCGGTGGTGACATGGCTGTAGTTGGGGCACAGCCACACCTCGCCGCCGTCGTATCCGCTGAGGGGCAGCACCACGTAGAGCCGGCCCTCCGATTCCTCCAACGGCTCTGTGATGGGACCTTCGATGTAGGGCGAGCCGGTGGTCATGGAGATGCCGTTGCCCTCGTGTTGGTTTCCCTCCGCGTCATAATAGGTCATGCCGAAGGGCGAAAAATGGTGGCCCTCCTTTTCCAGAACGCTGAACTGGACAAGCCAGCCGTTGTCACGGCGCTCCGCGCTGTACAGCTCCACGCCCTCCGGCAGCCAGTCCGCCGTTCCGTTTTCCAGGTCGATGCGCACCCGCTCCCGGTCTTTGTCCAGCCATTTGGCGCCGGTGATGCGGAGCGTCAGATGTTCGCTGCTGCTGAAGTAGGGGCTGTTCAGCCAGTAGGACAGCATGGCGGGACTGCCCTCCGGGTCACCAGTAGCGCTGATGCCGTTGGTGATGGATGCAAATGTCTCGCCCCGCTCGTTCTCCAGACAGAAGTCCAGGCTCTTCAGCCAGGCTGTGTTGTCCGGGTCCCCGGTCACGTTCATTCGCACATGGGTGGGATAGACCTCCGCCTCCGTCACCGTGACGGTCTGGCCGTCCAGCGGAAAGGTCCGGTTCACCGGGATCAGCTCTCCTTTGGCGGTGTAGTCCGGGTCAAAGGTCATATCGAAGGTGAACTGCGCCAGGATGTCCGGCTCCTCCGGCTGAGGTTCGTCCAGCATGGAGTACTCCGTGGGTTCCTCTGTGTGGGTCATGTCCTCGGTATAGGTCGTCGCGCCGAAGGTCATGGTGAAGCCCTCCGGGACGTCGCCGTCCATGTAGTCCAGGGTGAATTGCAGCAGGCTTCCGGGAGGCTGGCGGTAGTCGGCGCCCATGATGGAGCAGTGCTGATCCGGGGTGAATTCCGGCATCTCGGCGGAGAGGTTGTCGTAGTCCCCCTCCAGGGTGAAGAAGATGTTCACCTGCTTCCGGTCCACGATAATGTACTGGATCGTGGCGGTGATGCCGTTCACCGTCTGGGACTGTCCCACGGGCTGAACGTAGTCATTTTCCACGGCGGCGCTGAGGGACGGCGACCAGGCCACGGCCTTCGCCAGTTCCCGCAGCACCGGCACGGAGCCGCAGGCCCGGGCAAAGGGCGGGAACAGGTTCACCAGCAGGACGAATCCGGCAAAGCAGGCCGCCAGACTGACGGCGGGAATGCCGAAGATCCGCCGTTTCTTCTGTGAATGATAATCCCTTGACAGTGTTTTTTGAACAACGGTTTTCAGTTCTTCCGGGGTGTTTTCCAGCTCCGCCAGCAGGGCTTCGTATTCCGGATTGCGGTTCATGGCTTCGCCTCCTCTCCCAATTCCAATCGCAGCAGCTGCAGCGCCCGGCGCTGTCGGGTGGACGCCGTCCCCTGGGGAATATCCAGCGCCGCGGCGGTCTCTGACAGGGTGTATCCGCCGAAGTACCGCAGCACCACCACCTGACGCAGCTCCTCCGGCAGGCGGCGGATGGCCTCCTTCAACGGCAGGGCGTCATAATCATCGGGACCGGCGGTGTCCGGCAGGGCTTCCTCCCCTTCCGGGGCGAACCGTTTCCGGCGACGCAGCTCCCGGTGGCACTGGTTGATGAGGATGCGGGTGATCCAGGTGTCGAAGAACTCCGGCTGACGGAGCTGCTTCAGGTGGCGCAGGGCCTGATACACCGTCTCATCCACCGCCTCCAGGGCGTCGGCCTCGCTGCCCAGGTACAGATACGCCGTGCGGTACAGGCGGACTTTGACGGCGTCTGTCCGGCGGACGAATTCCTGGCGGTCCATGGCGTCCCTCCTCTCTCTTTCTGATGATTAGAGTCTCTGGAAGCGGATTTTGATTGCGGACGGGAAAAATTTTTTTCATAGCGCCGGACATGCAAAAACGGAGCCGCCGCAAACGCGGTGGCTCCGCCATCCGGCATATGTAATGCGCTGTCACGCCCTGGGATGGGCCTTCTGATAAACGTCCTTCAACTGGTTCTTGATGACGTGGGTGTAGATCTGGGTGGAGGAGATGTCCGCGTGGCCCAGCATCTCCTGGATGGAGTGCAGGTCCGCACCGTTCTCCAGCAGATGGACGGCAAAGGAGTGGCGCAGCGTGTGGGGCGTGATGTCCTTCTGGATGCCCGCCTTCTCCTGATAGAATTTGATGATCTTCCAGAATCCCTGACGGCTCATCCGCTCGCCGTTCATATTGACGAACAGAGCCGGTTCCTCGGTGTCGGCGATGATCTGTGGCCGGACGTTCCGGACATAGTCCTGCAGCGCCTTGACGGCGGTGCGGTACATGGGGATGATCCGCTCCCGACCTTTGCTTCGGCAGCGGATGAAGCCTGCGGACAGATTCAGGTCGTCCAGGTCCAGGGAGATCAGCTCGCTGACCCGAATGCCGGTGGCGTACAGCAGCTCCAGCATGGCGTGGTCCCGGCAGCCCTTGGCGTCCACGCACTGGGGCTGCTCCAGAAACAGCTCCACCTCTTTGGAGGTAAGGATCTCCGGGTATTTCCGCTCCGCCTTGGCGGCGGAGATACCCTTGGTGGGATTCGTCTTCACCACACCTTCAGACATCAGATAATTGTAGAAAGACTTGAGGGAGGCCAGAAACCGGGTAATGGAGGCGGTGGACTTCCCCCGCGCCTGCATCCAGGCCATACAGCTCTTCACCATGTCGGGCGCGGCGTCCTCCGGTGTGCAGTCCTCCTGGGCGTGCAGATAATCCGCAAACTGATGGACGTCCCGCAAATAGGAACTCACCGTATTGGCGGAGGCATGCTTCTCTCCGGACAGATATGCCTCGTAAGCCACAATATGATCCGTCATCAGCACGCCTCCTCCCTCTTGATGATTTTCATTCAGGTCAAAATATGCTCCAGTACCAGTTCCAGTAGCGCTGGACTCAGAAACAGATCCAGCAGGACTCCGGCCAACAGGATGCCTGCGGCGATCCCCGAACGGAGCCACCACTCGCTGCCGTACCGGACCGGCTGTGTTCTTCTGCCGCTGCGTCCGAAGGACAGGGTTGCCAGCGCCGCGGCGTTCTGCACGGACGGCACCGCCAGTGCGAAATAGCACGGCAGCGTCACGAAGCACCGCAGACCGAACACGGCCAGCGCCAGCAGCACTCCTCCGCCGCCAAAGGACGCCGTGAAGCAGCAGACGGAGAAGGACAGGAAAAAACCATACGCCACGGTCACGACCGGCAGCAGCACCACCCCTGCTGACGCAAAGCCCAACAGAAACGCCAGCACCGGATACCGGAAGTAAATCAGCAGTGTGGACAACAGGACCTTCCGATCCGGGCTCCGGTCGCGGCTCAGGGAGAAATAGCCGGTCAGATACCGCTCCAACTCCTCACCTGTGCCTGCCGGGACCCGCTCTGACAGGACCTGTCCCAGAACGATCCCCGCCGAAAAGAACAGGGCCAGCAGCACCAGTCCCAGAAGAAAGCTCCGTTCCTGCCGCTGCACGGCCTGTCTCTGCTCTGTTCGTACCGTCACTCCGCCTCACCTCGGGAAAGCCTATGCGCTTTCATCGCTGATTATGAGGCGGTTGACGTAAATCCTGATGCATTCATCATATTCCAAAAACCTGGTTTTCGCAAGGAATTCCCGGGAGATTTTTTCTTTTTGTAAATTATGCTAAATATTATGTTAACTATATTATGTTAACTTCGTAAAATAGTGATGGGAGGGGCGGAATTCGCCCAAAAAGAGGCCCAGATATGGTGCCGCTGTGTCAACTGCCGCACCATATCTTCGAAAACCGTCCCCCCTCCCCTCTTCCGCCGGACCGCCGGCAGTGCGGAAGAGAGTTTGTGATGAATTTGTCAGGATTGTGCGTTTTGTCAATGGGGCTGACGGCGGCGTCAGCTCCGCCGCCGGACCGCGGGACGTTTTTTCCGTTTCTTCTTCCCGCCGCCTCCCAGCAGGCCTGCCAGAAGCCCGCCTGCGGCTACGGCCAGCAGCAGGACCACCGTCTGTCCGGTCTGTGCGACGCCGTCGTAGACCAGCAGTCCCGCAAGGGACAGCAGAACGGCAAAGCTCAGCGCAGTGAGCATCGCCGACGGCAACGCTCCCAGGCCGGACCGCCGCGCGGCATACAGTCCCCCAGGAAGCATCGCCAGCACGGCAGTGACCGCCTGGGCCGGGAAAAGCCGTTTTTCCGGCAGCGCCCCTTTTACCGCCAACAACGCCAGCAGCATTTGCAGCAGAATGTACAGGAGCAGGGTCATTCCCGTCCCCTTCAGAAATGCCGCAGCCGATTCCTTCTGTTTTGACATAGTGATCCCCCATTCCGCCGCTGTGCGCGGCACATATCATGAAATGTCCGGTAAAGCGGATCTGTGCAAAAAGGGCCTCCCCTGCCGTATGCCCTGTTGGAGCATATGACAAGGGAGGCCCTTCTTATGATGGAGTTTTCAGAAAATCAGGACGCCTTACTTCTCAGAGGGCTCCTCGGTCTTCTCGACGGGAGCAGGAGCGGCGGGCTCCTCGGGGACCGCGTCAGAGATCTCCTTCTTTTCCTTCTTCTTGGCCTCCGGCTGATCGGTAGCCTGGATGCCAGTGGTGGAGACAGCCCACTTGGTCAGCTCCATGCGGACGCGGTCCTCACTGGTCTCAATGATGATAGTTGCGTCGTTGACCTGGACGATGGTGCCCACAATGCCGCCGATGGTGGTGACCTTGTCGCCCTTCTTCAGGCTGTTCCGCAGCTCCTCAGCTGCCTTCTTCCGCTTGTTCTCCGGACGGATGAGCATGAAGTAGAACAGGACCAGCAGCAGAACGAGCATTACGATAGATTCCATAGTGCAAAAAACTCCTTTGTAAAAATCAGAATGGAAATATTATATCAAATACAGCAGGTTTTGCAAGACCTTTCTTTGGAGATGGCGTGCCTGTCAGACCCGCTCCTCCAGCCGTCCGCTGTACCGGGCCCGGAAGTCGTCGAAGGTGCCGTCATCCAGGGTCTGGCGGATGCGGGCCGCCAGTTCATTATAAAAGTACAGATTGTGCAGCACCGCGAAGCGCAGGGCCAGCACCTCGTCCGCCTTGAACAGGTGGCGCAGATACGCCCGGGAGAAGCTGCGGCATACAGGGCAATGGCAGCTCTCGCTGATGGGCCGGTCGTCGGTGGCATACTTCTCGTTGAGAATGTTGACAGTCCCCTCCCAGGTAAACAGCTTGCCGTGGCGGCCATTGCGGGAGGGCATGACGCAGTCGAAGAAATCCACGCCCCGGCTTACCGCCTCGATGATGTTGCTGGGCGTCCCCACACCCATGAGATAGCGGGGCTTGTCCTTGGGCATATGGGGCTCCACCGCGTCGATGATGTCGTACATCACCTGGGTGGGCTCCCCCACCGCCAGTCCGCCGATGGCGTAGCCGTCGCAGTCGATCTTGGCGATCTGCTGCATGTGCCACACCCGCAGGTCCGGGAAGGTGGCTCCCTGGTTGATGCCGAACAGCAGCTGGCCGGGATTGATGGTGTCCGGCAGGCTGTTGAGCCGGTCGTGCTCCGCCTTGCACCGCTCCAGCCATCGCAGGGTCCGCTCGCAGCTGGCCTTGGCGTACTCGTGGGTGGCGGGATTCTCCACGCACTCGTCAAAGGCCATGGCGATGTCGCTGCCCAGGTTGGACTGGATCTGCATGGACTCCTCCGGACCCATGAAGATCTTGTGGCCGTCGATGTGGGAGGCGAAATGGACGCCCTCCTCCTTGATCTTCCGCAGGCTGGCCAGGGAGAACACCTGGAATCCGCCGGAGTCCGTCAGGATGGGGCCGTCCCAATCCATGAATTTGTGAAGTCCTCCCAGCTGGCGGACGATCTTGTCACCGGGCCGCAGGTGAAGGTGATAGGTGTTGCTGAGTTCGATCTGGCAGCCCACCTCTTTCAGATCGTGGGCAGAGACGCCGCCCTTGATGGCCCCCTGGGTGCCCACGTTCATGAACACCGGCGTCTGGACCACGCCGCCGTGGGCACAGGAAAACTCGCCGCGCCGCGCGCGGCCCTGGGTCTTGAGCACTTTAAACATGAATTTCTCCTAAAACGTATAACGTATATTGATATTCTGGGATAGCCCGCGGTCAATGGAGGAACATGGCGTCCCCGAAGCTGAAGAACCGGTACTTCTCCTTCACGGCTTCGTTGTACGCCGCCAGAACATGCTCCCGTCCGGCGAAGGCGGACACCAGCATGATGAGGGTGCTCTCCGGCAGATGGAAGTTGGTCACCAGCGCATCCATGACCTTGAATTTGTAGCCGGGATAGATATAGATGTTCGTCCACCCGGCTTTGGCCTCCATGTGGCCGTCCTCCGCCGCCCAGCTCTCCAGCGTCCGGCAGGAGGTGGTGCCCACGCAGATGCACCGGCCGCCGTGGGCCTTCGTCCGGTTGATGAGGTCCGCCGTCTCCTGAGGGATGGTGCAGAACTCACTGTGCATCTCATGGCTCTCGATGTCGTCCTCCTTCACGGGACGGAACGTGCCCAGGCCCACATGCAGGGTGACGTAGCCGACGCCCACGCCCTTGGCCGCGATCTTCTCCAGCAGTTCCTTCGTGAAATGGAGGCCCGCGGTGGGGGCGGCGGCGCTGCCAAGGACCTTGGAGTACACAGTCTGATACCGCTCCTGATCCTGTAATTCCTCCTTGATATAGGGCGGCAGAGGCATCTTGCCCAGATGCTCCAGTACCTCCAGGAAAATGCCGTCGTAGTCGAACCGTACCAGTCGGTTGCCGCCCTCCAGCTCTGCCGTCACTTCAGCGGTGAGCTCGCCGTTTCCAAAGGACAGCCTGGCGCCGGTGCGCATTTTCCGTCCGGGCCGCACCAGGCACTCCCAGGTCTTCTCCCCCCGGTCGATGAGAAGCAGCACCTCGCAGGCGCCGCCGCCCAGCAGCCGCTGGCCCAGAAGCCGGGCTGGCAGCACCCGGGAGTCGTTCAGGATCAGGCAGTCGCCGGGGTTCAGAAAGTCCGGCAGCTCATAGAAATGGTGATGCTCCACCGCGCCGGTGGCCCGGTCCAGGGTCATGAGGCGGGAGCCGTCCCGCTTTTCAATAGGGGTCTGGGCGATGAGTTCCTTTGGTAAGTCGTAGTAGAAATCGCTTGTTTTCATAGTCTTCCTGTTCCCGTCACCGGATGGTGACGTCTGTGTAATAGAAATGCAGAATGCCCTCGTAATCATAGCCCTGCTTGGCCATGGCATTGGCGCCGTACTGGCTCATACCCACGTTGTGGCCGTTGCCGGTGCCTGTGACGACGATGGTATCGCTCTTGGATGCGTTCTGAACGCTGCTGCCAGTGAGAGGCAGCGCCCTGGTGCCGCCGGAGGTGACGACATAGGGCGTGCCGCCGCTGTAAGAATTGACCGTTCCGCCGCCGGAGATAACGCTGACGCCCTCCAGCGAGCTCAGCAGCGTGCCGCTTCCATTGATCGTATAGCCGGAGGCGTTTCCGGTGCTGCCGCCGGGGGTGACAGCGCCGCCGTCCTGTCCGTTGATGGTAAAGCGCATGCTGCGGACGTTTTTGTTATAGGAGGTGCTGCAGAAGGCGTAGCGGGCCTTCTCCCCTTTTACCGTCAGTGTCTTGCCGGAGGTGTCCACAAACGTCACCTTGCCGACGTTGCCCATCTGGGTGAACTCCGATACATAGGCGTCCGCAATGGTGCCGATGGAATAGCCGCTGTTCCGGAGAATGGCGGTCAACTCCGACGGCGTGAACGTCACGGTGTAAGAGTAGTCCGGAATGGAGATGGTGGACTCGTAGGGGTCTTCCTTGCCCACCAGATAGGTGGTGACGCCGCCGAACACGTTTTCAGAGTCCTCCGTGGCGCCGCCGTCGGAGGAGAAATACAGCGCCTCGATGAGCTGGCCATCGGCATACAGGCACTCCCCCGCCGTGGCCTCCACGGCACGGTCTGTGGCGTCGGCGGCGCCGGAGCGGCCATTGTAGACCTGACAGTCCGTGGTGTTGCAGACGTCAAAGCCGTAGAGGGACAAGTGCTTCGTGTTCCGGCAGGCGAAGGTCCGGGCACACACCGCCTGGGCCTTCAGCGCCTCCTCCGGCCAGCTGCCGCCCATCTCGTGGGGCAGGACGCCCTTCACGTAGTCCTCCAGATCCACCACGTTGATGACGTTGATGTTTCCGCCGGTGACCCGGTCGTACTGGAAGCCGCCGTTGTACTTGTAGCCCTTGAACCAGGTGACGGCGTCCATCCGCCCGTCGGGCAGGACGCCCAGGCTCTCTGCGCCCTGGCAGTCAAACTCAAACAGCACCTCCGTGGTTTTGGTGACGGTGACCACCACGCCGGTGGAGCTGCCGGACACCACTTCGCCGGAGACGTCCAGTTCATCCAGCGCGTCCTCCGCGTCGTCCTCAGACGTCCAGCAGCCGATCCGCACCACGAAGTTTCCGGCGATGTAGGCGGGATAGCCGCCGTCGTACTCCGACGCCGTGTCCTCCGCCTCCTCGTAATCGTCAAAGACATCGTCCAGCTGGACGTGATACTTTCCGATGACGCCTTTGCTGCCGGAGGTGCCCGCGGAATAGGCGCCGTCGCTTCCGACGGCGATGTTCCCCGCCGCCGTCATGGAGATGGCGGTCTCCCGGGTGCTGCCCAGATACTGAAACTCCCGGTCGCTGTCGAACCAGCCGAACTCGTAGCCCTCGCCTTCCTCGTTCAGCAGATTGGCCGAATACAGCGCGCCGGAACCGTATTTCAGGCCCACCTTGATGGTGTCCTTCTCCGCCGCGGAGGCACCGGCGGCGCCGCAGAGGAAAAATGTCACAACAAACAGCATCGTTACCAGGTACTTTTTCATGCAGCCTCCCAAATCGTCTTTCTTGACGAAATACCAGAAATGTGTTAGTATACATACAAATGTCCGTGGTGGAGAAACAGATGCTTCTTTCCCACCAACGGAGAAAATTCGGCGGTTCTATTATAGTACATGGAAGCGGCCTTTTGCAACCTCAATCGCCAAAAGCCGCCTCTGAAATCCGCAATAACAGGAGGAAGAAATCATGGAAAAGTTCAAGGTCGGTATCATCGGCGGCACGGGTATGGTGGGCCAGCGGTTCGTCACCCTGATGGAGAATCACCCCTGGTTCCAGCTCACCGCCATCGCGGCCAGCGGCCGCAGCGCCGGCAAGCCCTACGAGGAGGCTCTGGCCGGCCGCTGGGCGCTGGATGTTCCCATGCCCGAGGAGGCCAAGAAGCTGGTGGTGCTGGACGCTGAGGCGGACGCTGAGAAGCTGGCCTCTATGGTGGACTTTGTGTTCTGCGCCGTCAACATGAAGAAAGACGAGATCCGCGCCCTGGAGGAGAAGTACGCCAAGCTGGAGTGCCCGGTGGTCTCCAATAACTCCGCCAACCGCTGGACCGACGATGTGCCCATGGTAGTGCCCGAGATCAACGCCGACCACATCGCCATCATCGACGCGCAGCGCAAGCGTCTGGGCACCAAGCGGGGCTTCATTGCCGTGAAGTCCAACTGCTCTCTCCAGAGCTATGTGCCCGCCCTGCATCCCCTGCGGAAGTATGGTCTGGAGCAGGCGCTGGTATGCACCTATCAGGCCATCTCCGGCGCGGGCAAGACCTTCGAGCGTTGGCCCGAGATGGTGGACAACTGCATCCCCTACATCGGCGGCGAGGAGGAGAAGAGTGAGCAGGAGCCTCTGAAGCTGTGGGGCCATATCGACGGCGACAAGATCGTCAAGGCCGAGGGTCCCTCCATCACCGCGCAGTGCTTCCGCGTGGCCTGTCAGGACGGCCACATGGCCGCCGTGTTCATGAAGTTCGCCGAGGGTCAGAAGCCCTCCATCGAGCAGATCCGCGAGGACTGGGCCAACTTCCGCGGTCCCGCCCAGGAGCTGGAACTGCCCTCCGCTCCCAAGCAGTTCCTCCACTATTTTGAGGAGGCCGACCGTCCCCAGACCCGTCTGGACCGGAATCTGGAGCACGGCATGGCCGTGTCCATCGGCCGTCTGCGGCCCGACACCCAGTACGACTATAAGTTCGTCTGCCTGAGCCACAACACCCTCCGCGGGGCCGCCGGCGGCGCTGTCCTGCTGGCCGAGCTGCTGTGCAAAAAGGGCTACATCACCAAGAAGTAATTTCGGACATATGACGCAGGCCCGCCCCAAAAGGGCGGGCCTGCTGTTTTATTGCCTGGCAAGTTCAGTCATCACCGCGTCAAACCGCTGGAGATTTTCCTCCAGAGAGCATGTTTCGTCATACGCATAGCCGGTCTCGTCCGCCGAAAGACAGACGTCGTTCCCTGTCAGCCACCAGAGATCGTCCCGGGGATGCGCCGGGTCGATGCCTTCCAGCGCGTCGTCGGTGGTGAGCAGCAGGCGGCTGTGGGACAAAAGCCCGTTAATGTCCTCCATAAACGACGCGATGGCCGCCGGGTCGAAGTCATGGCCCAGAGGACTGCCCCAGTTGATGTCGAACGCTACGCCGTTTTGCTGAAGCACAGATTCCCCGCCGCTGCCGTCCAGAGAGAACAACTGATAATTGTACCCGCAGCAGCCCTGATACATGGTGGGATGATACCGGAGCAGATTGTCTTCCCCGTCCAGCGTGCAGGCAAAGATGGAATTCCAGCCCACATGCTGGGGCGCCGCCCAGTCCGACCACAGCGGCGTTCCGTCCGCCTTCCGGACGTGCAGCTCATACCAGGAGACCTGTTCGCCGTCACCGTCCGGTGCCCACAGCGTCACAAGCTCCGTGACTTCCGGCTCCCCGTCGTGGTCGAAGTCGTATGCTTCGGACAGCACCTCCGTGGTTTGTTCTAAGGTATTGCCAGCCAGCTGACCGCCGTCCATCAGGAGAGAGCAGCGGTAAGTATGTTGTTCACCTTCGTCGCCGCCCCGGCCTACCGTCAGCAGCAGGTCATAGTCCTCCTCCGGAACGTCCTTCCCGATCCAGGTCCCCCAGGGCTGATCCGCGGGCAGAAAGGTGTACTCCGGGATGGGTGAGCCGTCCGGCAAGGTGAAGTCCCAGGATGTCCAGGTGTCTGTCTCGATGAATTTTACCGCCTGCCAGGTACGGGCGCCGTATGTCAGCGCCAAATACCGGCTGTCCGGCGACCACAGGACCGACTGGGTGACCCAGCCTTGCTCCTCCCACAGCACCTCTCCGGTTTCCCGATTTACGAATTGAATACTCTCGGGCGGCACCACGCCGCTGACATAGTTGTCCGTCTTCCCCACCGTCCGGGCCTCAAACCGGCCGTCCGGGGAGACAGACTCCCCCTCCAGCTCCGCCACCGGCGTGTTTGACAGCAGCTCCTCATAGCCGTTCTCCCCTTCCTGCAAGGCGTCTCTCGTGCCCCAGAGGGCGTCCGCCCCGATGACCGCCGCCGTAAACGCCAGCAACAGCAGCACACCCAGAATCTGTTTTCTCTCCAATGAAACCGCCCCCAGCACCGTTTTTCTTTCAGTTTATGGGCGGTTCTGGAGAAAGTCAATGCCAGTCCGGTTACAGCCAGTTACAATCCGGACAGGGCCGCCGGCTCATCTTCGGCGGGGGTTTTATGCAGGGTGCGGGAAAATATCACAAAATGGGCAAATGGTCTTTCCATTTCCTGCTGTTTATGATACACTTTAAATCGCAACAATACTTGTCCAAAGAAACGGAGAATGCCCGCATGGAGACCCGCACAGACAAACGCGCAAAAGGATTTCACCTCCCCACGGTGGGGCTTCGGAACATCAAGACCGCCGTCGCCGTCACGCTCTGCGCGTTGGTCTATTATTTTCTGGACCGTGGCCCGGCCTTCGCCTGCATCGGCGCCATTTTCGGCATGGGCAGCGACTACGGGACCAGCAGGCTTCATGGCGGTAACCGATTTTTCGGCACGCTGGTGGGCGGCTTCATCGGTATGGGCCTGTTCGCATTCTACATGTTCCTGTTCCCGGACGGCAGCAACCGCTGGCTTTTGATCCCGCTGTCCTTTATCGGTGTAGTGGTTCTCATTGTAGCCTGTCAGTATATCTGGGTGGGCGGCGTCCAGCCCGGCGGCGTGATCCTGTGCATCATCCTGTTCAATACCCCCACGGAGACCTATATCTCCTACGCCCTGAACCGCATTCTCGACACAGGCGTCGGCGTGCTGGCGGCCCTGTTTATCAATGGGATGCTCCCCGGCGGTTTCACCTTCGGTTTCATGCACCGCTTTTATCTCCGCGTCGGCATCAAGGATGATATCTGATCCGGCAAGGGACTCCGCTCCGGCGGGGTCTCTTTTTATGCAGCGAGTGCTGCATACTCCAAAAAACGTGCGCCTGAACATGTTCAGGCGCACGTCTGTGCGGATCATTCCGGCCTGTCTCAGCAGGTCTTCTTCCACTCGATATATTCGTCGTAGGTGCAGGGCTTGTCGATGACGCCGTTGGGCGTGAACTCGATGATGCGGTTGGCCACGGTCTGGACAAACTCATGGTCGTGGGACGCGAACAGCACCACGCCCTTGAAGTCGATGAGGCCGTTGTTGACGGCGGTGATGGACTCCAGATCCAGGTGGTTGGTGGGCTGGTCCAGCACCAGCACGTTGGAGCCGTACAGCATCATCCGGGACAGCATGCACCGCACCTTCTCGCCGCCGGACAGGACCTTCACCGGCTTGTACACGTCGTCGCCGGAGAACAGCATCCGGCCCAGGAAGGACCGCTTAAAGGACTCCGTACTCTCCTCCGCCGTATCCGCCGTGTACTGGGCTAGCCAGTCCAGCAGATTCAGGTCGCAGCCGTTGAAGAAATCGGAGTTATCCAGGGGGAAGTAACTGGTGGTGATGGTGGTGCCCCACTTGTAGGTGCCCTCGTCCGGCTCCTCCTCCCCCATGATGATCTTGAACAGGGTGGTCTTGGCCAGCTCGTTCTCACCCACAAAGGCGATCTTGTCGCCCCTGCTCACCCGGAAGGAGACGTTATCCAGCACCTTCACGCCGTCCAGGGTCTTGGACAGGCCCTCCACGGTGAGGATCTCCTTGCCGGGCTCCCGGTCCATCTTGAAGCCCACGAAGGGATACCGGCGGGAGGATGCAGGCATCTCCTCGATGCTCAGCTTGTCCAGCAGCTTCCGGCGGGCGGTGGCCTGCTTGGACTTGGACTTGTTGGCGGAGAACCGGGAGACGAATTCCTGCAATTCCTTGATCTTCTCTTCCTTCTTCCGGTTCTGGTCCCGCATCATCTTCTGCATCAGCTGGCTGGACTGATACCAGAAGTCGTAGTTGCCAACGTACATCTTGATCTGGCCGTAGTCCACGTCCACGATGTTGGTGCAGACAGTATTCAGGAAGTAGCGGTCATGGCTCACCACGATAATGAGGCCCTCGTAGGACATGAGAAAGTCCTCCAGCCACTCAATGGCCGCCAGGTCCAGATGGTTGGTGGGCTCGTCCAGCAGGATGATGTCCGGCTTGCCGAACAGTGCCTGGGCCAGCAGCACCTTCACCTTCTCCTTGGCGGTGAGGGAGGACATCTCACTGTACAGGATGTCGTTGGAGAGGCCCAGGCCCTGGATCAGCCGGGAGACGTCGCTCTCGGCCTCCCAGCCTCCCATCTCCGCGAACTCTCCCTCCAGCTCGGAGGCCCGGACGCCGTCCTCATCGCTGAAGTCCTCTTTTTCGTAGAGGGCGTCCTTCTCCTTCATGACGTCGTAGAGGTGCTGGTTGCCCATAATGACCGTGTCCAGTACCGTGTACTGGTCATACTGGAAGTGGTCCTGCTTCAGGACGGACATCCGCTCGTTGGCCGGGATGATGACCTCGCCGCTGGAGGGCTCCAGGTCGCCGGAGAGGATGCGGAGGAAGGTGGTCTTCCCCGCGCCGTTGGCTCCGATGATGCCGTAGCAGTTGCCGGGGGTGAATTTCAGGTCCACATGCTTGAACAGGGACTGGCCGGTGAAGTTGACGCTGACGTCGCTGACTGTGATCATAGCAGTTCCTTTCTATTGGGTGATAGATTCAATTGGTAGACAACGCGCGGCAGGCGCGGCGTGGAAACGCCGCGTCTGCCTGCTGCATTATTCTTTCACGATGGCTCTGTGGTAGACCTTCTTGCCCTTTTTGATGATGACGCCCTCGCCCCGGAAGTCGTTCTCGTCAAAGGCCGCGTCGATGGCCGCGATCTTCTTGTCGCTGACGGTGACGCCGCCCTGCTGGATCAGACGGCGGGCCTCACCGTTGGAGGCGCAGAGACCGCAGGCCACCAGCAGGTTCATAGCGCCGATCTTGCCGTCGGTGAACTTGTCCGCCGTCAGTTCTGTGGTGGGCATGTGCTCCGCGGAGCCAGCGCCGGAGAACAGACCCCGGGCGGTCTCCTGGGCCTTCTCGGCCTCGGCCTCGCCATGGACCAGCTTGGTCAGCTCGTAGGCCAGGATCTCCTTGGCCCGGTTCAGCTGGCTGCCCTCCCACTTGTCCATCTCGTCGATCTGCTCCAGAGGCAGGAAGGTCAGCATCCGGATGCACTTGAGGACGTCGGCGTCGCCCACGTTCCGCCAGTACTGATAGAACTCGAAGGGAGAGGTCTTGTTGGGGTCCAGCCACACGGCGCCGCTGGCGGTCTTGCCCATCTTCTTGCCCTCGCTGTTCAGCAGCAGGGTGATGGTCATGGCGTAGGCGTCCTTGCCCAGCTTCTTCCGGATCAGCTCCGTGCCGCCCAGCATATTGCTCCACTGGTCGTCGCCGCCGAACTGCATGTTGCAGCCCACGGTCTGGAACATATGATAGAAGTCGTAAGACTGCATGATCATATAGTTGAACTCCAGGAAGCTGAGGCCCTTCTCCATCCGCTGCTTGTAGCACTCGGCACGGAGCATGTTATTGACGGAGAAGCAGGCGCCCACCTCGCGGAGCACGTCCACATAGTTCAGCTTCAGCAGCCAGTCGGCGTTGTTCAGCATCATGGCCTTGCCCTCGCCGAAGTCGATGAACCGCTCCATCTGCTTCTTGAAGCAGTCGCAGTTGTGCTGGATGGTCTCCGGGGTCAGCATCTGGCGCATATCCGTCCGGCCGGAGGGGTCGCCGATCATGCCGGTGCCGCCGCCGATGAGGGCGATGGGCTTGTTGCCGGCCATCTGTAGCCGCTTCATCAGGCACAGGGCCATGAAGTGGCCCACGTGCAGGGAGTCGGCGGTGGGGTCGAAGCCAATATAGAAGATGGCCTTTCCGTTGTTGATGAGGTTCTTGATCTCCTCCTCATCCGTCACCTGGGCGATGAGCCCGCGGGCTACCAGTTCGTCATAGCAAGTCATGATTTTGTCTCCTTTATTCTTATAATCTCATGGAAAACGCCCTCCGTCCCGGGCTGGGACAGAGGGCGAACAACATTCGCGGTACCACCTCTGGTTCGCCGTTGTCTCACGAAAACGGCCTCATGGAGTGCCATCACACTCCCGCGCGGTAACGGGCGCTCCCGGAGCACGCCTACTAGGCCCCTTTCGAAAAGCCGTTTGGGTGCCGGCTCCGCGGTGTATTCACCGGATGGCCCTCTCCCCTTTCCACCAGCCAGGGGCTCTCTTGACAGGTCCGGTCCGGATACTCCTCCGCATCATCGTCGTATACGGGTGGTATTCTATCCGATTTCACGGAAAATGTCAACCATTCCGCCGATTTTTTACAGGGGAATAGGTACGGAGATACAGAAACTCAAAAGCGGCTTGTAAGCACGGCAGAACGCCGTCCCGCCGGTGATGATCCGGTGTTTTTATACCAGCGTCTTCCGGTAGGCCTCTGCCTCGTCCAGCAGCTCTCCGGCGCTCTCCAGCAATGCGTCCGTCACCTTGCTGCCGCCGGTGATGCGGGCCAGCTCCGCCTTCCGCTGCTCCCGGTCCATGCGGATCACATGTGTAAAGGTTCTACCCTTTACTTCTCCCTTGGCAACGGAGAAGTGGGTGTCCGCCATGGCCGCCAGCTGGGGCAGATGGGTGACGCACAGCACCTGCTTCCGGCGGGAGACCTGAGCCAGCTTCTGAGCCACCTTCTGGGCGGCCCGCCCGGAGACGCCGGTGTCCACCTCGTCGAAAACCAGCGTGCCGATGGCCTCCTGCTCCGCCAGCACATTTTTCAGTGCCAGCATAATGCGGGCCAGCTCGCCGCCGGAGGCGATCTTCGCAATGGGCTTCAGATCCTCGCCGGCATTGGCGGACATCAGGAACCGGATGGTATCACATCCGTCGGGAGACGGCTCCTTCTCCTCGAACTGGATACTGAACCGCACCTTGTTCATGTCCAGGTCCCGCAGTTCCTTCTGGATGCGGTCCTCCAGGGCTTTCGCCGCCGCTTTCCGGACCTTCGTCAGTTCGGCGCCCGCCGCCCGGACGGCCTTGTCGGACTTCGTCAGCTTTTCCTGAAGCTGTATGAGGGTGTCGTCCGCCGTTTGGATGGCGTCCAGCTCCGCACGGCACTTGTCCAGATAGGCCAGCATGTCCTCCACTGTGGCGCCGTACTTCTTTTTCAGGCGGTACAGTAGATCGCAGCGGCCCTCCACCTGGTCCAGCTCCGCCGGAGAGAAGTCGAACTCCTCCCGTTTGTCCTGTACAATACTGGCAAGGTCATACACTTCACATCTGGCTTGTTCCAGACGCTGATACAGTTCTCCCATCTCATCACTGAGATAGCGGATGGCGGACAGGGCCTCCTCCGCCTCCCGGAGCGCCTGAACAGCGCCGCCGCCCTCGTCGCCGCCGTTGAGACAGTAGTCCGCACCCTGAAGGGCAGACAGATATTTCTCGCCGTTCCGCAGCAGATTCCGGCGGTCCCGCAGTTCCTCTTCCTCGCCGGGCTGAAGCTCCGCCCGCTCCAGCTCATTGATCTGGAACTGAAGGGAATCCATCCGCCGGGCCTTTTCCGCCTCATCCATCTGAAGGGCTTTGATCTGCGACCGGAGCGCGGCCATGGTCCCGTATTCCCTCTGATAGGCGGCGAGGACGCCCTCTGTCCGGCCGAAGCGGTCCAGATAGGCGCCGTGCTGCTCCTCGTCCAGAAGCTGCTGGCCGTCGTGCTGGCCGTGGATGTTCAGCAGCTGACTGCCGATCTCCCGCAGTTGGGCCACGGTGACGGGACGCCCGTTCACCCGGCAGAGGTTCTTGCCGTCGGAGAGGATCTCTCTCTGCAGCAGAAGCTCCCCGTTTTCATCCGGCGTCACGCCGTTTTCCCGCAGACCGGGCAGCTCCGGCGGCACCTGGCTGAACTCTGCGCTGACAAAGGCCTTGTCCGCGCCGGTGCGGATCAGATCCCGGGAGGTCCGTCCCCCCAGCACCGCGCCCATGGCGTCGATGACGATGGATTTGCCGGCACCGGTCTCGCCGGTCAGCGCGTTGAAGCCGGAGCGGAAGCGGATGTCCGCCTCCTCGATCACGGCGATATTCTCAATGTGCAGAAGCTCCAGCATAAGCTGTCCTCCTCTGTTACAGCATGGATTTCAGTTCCTCACAGAAATCCAGGGCGGCCTCCCGGTCCCGCATCACAAGAACGGCGGTGTCGTCTCCCGCGATGGAGCCAACCATTTCGTTGATGTTCATATTGTCCAGAGCGGAACAGGCACCGCTGGCCAGACCGGGCATCGTCTTCAGCACCACGATGTTCTGAGCGGTGTCGATGCTGGTGACGCTCTCCCGGAAGATGGTCCGCAGCTTCTCCGCAAAGTTCAGCTTGGTGCGGTTGCTGGAGACGGCGTATTTATAGGCCCCCCGGCCCACCGGCTCCTTGATGAGGTGGAGCTGCTTGATATCACGGGAGATGGTGGCCTGGGTGCTGCTGATGCCGCAGGCCTGGAGCCGCATGAGAAGCTGCTCCTGGGTCTCGATATTCTCCTGGGAAATGATCTCTAAAATTTTCTCCTGCCGGTTATTTTTCATCTTCCTGCCCTCCCGGTAGCATCTTTTTTGCGAAAACCTCGCAGAAACTCTTTTCTGACAAACGAACCAGTCTTGTCACATATTTGGAACGCCGCACGATCACCTGATCGTCCTGCTTCAGGGAAAAGGCGCGGCTCTCGTCCACGCAGAGATACACCGGCTTGCGTCCATTGCGCACCAGTTCCACCGTCAGCGTGTGATTCGGTGACAGTACGTAGGAGGAAAACCGCATGTTGTGGGTGCAGATGGGACAGACCACCATGGCCTCCGCCATGGGTTCCACCACAGGTCCGCCGGCAGACAGCGAGTAGGCCGTGGAGCCGGTGGGTGTGGCGATGATGACGCCGTCTCCGTCGATATCCGCCAGATGGCGGCCGTCAGAGGCGATGCTGAGATGGATGACGTGGGAGATGGGACCCTCCCGGATGACTGCGTCATTGAGACCCAGGTTCTGATACACCTGCTTTCCGTCCCGCATGACGGTGACGTCCAGCATCATCCTGGGCTCGATCTGAAAATCCCAGTCCTTCAGTTTCCGCAGAGCACCCAGCTCCGACGCTTCCAGCTCCGCGATAAAGCCCAGGCTGCCCATGTTGATGCCCAGCACCGGGATCTTGTTCAGGGCCGCCAGCTTCGCCAGATGAAGGATGGTACCGTCTCCGCCGAAGGTGATCAGCAGACAGGCGGTGCGCAGCTCCTGGGTCAGGGGACGCGCGGGAATGCTACCGAACAGCTCCGTCCGCTGCTCCCGGAAGGGGGAGCAGACCACGGTCTGAAATCCCATCTCCCCCAGGATCGCCATGGCCTCCCGGGTGGACTCCATATCCCTGTCCCGGCTGGGATTGGGACAGAGAATGATCTTTTTGGGGCTCACTGTCCCTCACCTCCGTGTTCCTTCAGGTCGGCGTGGGACGCCGCCACCAGTGCCGCCAGGTCAAAGCTCCGCTCCGGCAGCTGTCCTTTCTCCAGATAGCCCAGGTACTCGATGTTTCCCTCCGGGCCCCGGATGGGGGAATAGGTCATGTCCAGCACCGTGAAGCCGGAGGACTTCGCGTGCTCCAGGAAGTGCTCCAGCACCTCCAGATGGACCGCGGGGTCCCGGACGACCCCCTTCTTCCCCACCTTTTCTTTCCCGGCCTCGAACTGGGGCTTTACCAGACAGGCCACATGGCCGCCGTCCCGGAGGATGCCGCAGACCGCGGGCAGGATCAGCTTCAGGGAGATGAAGCTGACGTCGATGGAGGCAAAGTCCAGTTCATCGGGGATCTGCTCATGGGTGAGATACCGGGCGTTGGTCCGCTCCAGACAGTTCACCCGGGGATCACTGCGGAGCTTCCAGGCCAGCTGTCCGTAGCCCACGTCCACGGCATAGACTTTCGACGCTCCGTTTTGCAGCATGCAGTCCGTAAAGCCGCCGGTAGAGGCACCGATGTCGCCGCAGACGGCGCCCTCCAAGGAGATGGGGAACGTGGCCATGGCCTTTTCCAGCTTCAGACCGCCCCGGCTGACGTACCGCAGCGTATTGCCGCGGATCTCGATCTCCGCGTCGTTTGCCACCGCCGTGCCGGGCTTGTCCACTTTCTGGCCCTTCACAAATACGATGCCGCTCATGATGTCGGCCTGGGCCCGCTGGCGGCTCTCCTCCATGCCCCGCTCCACCAGCAGAACGTCCAGCCGCGTCTTATTGCTCATGTTTCATCGCCTCCATGACGGCCACGGCAATGCCCTCGCCGTCCACTCCGGCGCTGCGGCGCAACTGCGCCACGGTGCCGGCGGGAGCGAAGTCTCCTCCGAGGTTTTTCAGGATCAAGCGTCTGGGGGCCGCGCCGTGCTCCGCCAGAATGGCGGAGATCCGCTGGCCTGCACACCCGGCGCCGAAGCAATCCTCCGCCACCGTCAGACAATTCTTGGTTTGCCCCAGAAAGGGTTCCAGCTCCTCCCAGCTCAGGGGCGCAATGCGGTTGAGCTTCAGCACCTCCGCAGAGATGTGCTGCTCTTTCAGCAGCTCGGCCGCCTTCAGGATCTCCTCCAGCATGGTGCCGTAGGCCATCAGGGTCACGTCCGTGCCCTCCCGGAGACGCACCACAGGCTTGTCCCAGGTGTCCTCCCGGAAGGAGCCCTCTCCGCCTCTTGGATATCGCACCGCCACCGGGCCTTCACATTGGAAGATGGCCCAGCGGAGCATGCTGCGCTCCTCCGCGAAGTTGGCGGGACACAGCACTGTAAAGCCGGGGATCTCCGGCAGGAACAGCGCGTCGAAACAGCCGTGGTGGGTCTCGCCGTCGGCGCCCACCAGTCCCGCGCGGTCCACCGCCAGCACCACATGGAGCTTTTGCAGCGCCACGTCGTGGATCAGCATGTCGTAGCTCCGCTGCAAAAAGGTGGAGTACAGGGCCACCACGGGGATCATCCCCTGCTTGGCCATTCCCGCGGCCATGGCCACCGCGTGGCCCTCCGCAATGGCCACGTCAAAGAAGCGGTCCGGATACGCGCGGGCGAAGTCTGTCAGGCCGGTGCCGTCCTCCATGGCCGCCGTCATGGCGCAGACCCGATCATCCCGGGCGGCGCAGTCTATCAGCGTCTTCCCGAAGACGGCGGAGAAATCCTCCGAAGCGGGCTTTTTCGTCAGTCCCGTGACGGGATCGAAGGGCGACACGCCGTGGAACTTGTCCGGATTCCGCTCGGCATAGGAGTAGCCCTTTCCCTTGATGGTGTTCACATGGACCACCACCGGGCCATGCAGCTCCTTCGCCCACTCCAGCACGTTGCAGAGCCTGTCCACATCGTGGCCGTCAATGGGGCCCAGATAGGTGAAGCCCATGCGCTCAAACAGGGAGCTGCCGGGCCACAGCGTCTTTTTCAGAGATGTCTTCACATGATGATTGAAGCGGTACAGCCGGTTCTCCGCCGGATGGGATCCGAACAGGCTGCGATACCACTTCTTAAAATGATAATAGGCCGGCTTTGACCGCAGCCGGGACAGATGCTGGCTCACCGCTCCCACGTTGGGATTGATGGACATACCGTTGTCGTTGAGAATGACGATCAGCGGCTCACCGGAGGCTCCGGCATTGTTCAGGCCCTCGTAGGCCAGGCCGCCGGACAATGCGCCGTCGCCGATGAGGGCCAGGACGTCGTAATCCGCGTGCCGCAGCGTCCGGGCCCGGGCCATGCCCAGCGCCACGGAGACGGAGTTGGAGGCATGGCCGGCGATGAAGGCGTCGTGCTCGCTCTCGTAGGGCTTCGGGAAGCCAGACAGCCCACCGAACTGCCGGAGGGTGGAAAACAGCTCCCGCCGTCCCGTCAGGGCCTTGTGGACGTAGCACTGGTGGCCCACGTCAAAGACCAGACGGTCCTTCTCCGTGTCAAATACCCGGTGGATGGCCACCGTCAGCTCCACCGTTCCCAGATTGGAGGCCAGATGGCCTCCGGTTTTGGATATGCTTTCCACCAGAAATTTCCGCAGCTCCCGGCACAGCTGGGGCAGCTCCTCTTTTCGGAGCGCCTTCACGTCCGCCGGGGACTGAATGCTCTCTAATATCACAGAATGCTCCCCCTCTGTCATTTTCTTCCGCGGCGGAAGAAATGCAGGAATCGTCCGGCCATGAATACCACCTTTGTGCTCTTTTCAATGGCGAAATTCTTGCCGATGGCCTTGCCGCCGATGGTCAGGCCGGAAATCAGCGCCGTGATGCCCACGGAGATCAGCACGGAATGCCAGTTCAGCGCCGTCTGGAGCCGCACCACAATGACGGCGCCGGTGGTGCCGCTGACGATGCCGCAGATATCGCCCACCACGTCGTTGCAGAAGCTGCTGACGTGGCTGGCGTTGTGCAGCAGGCTCAGGGCCTCCGTGGCCCCCTTCTCCTTGTGGGCAGCCATGGAGTGAAAGGGCTTCTCGTCCGCCGCCGTCACCGCCACGCCCACAATGTCAAACAGGATGCCCAGCAGGATGAACAGCACCAGTATCAAAAGCGCCACCGCGATCCCGGCGCCCGCCAGCATCGTTTCCGACGCCAGGCTCAGGGCCGCGGACAAAGCGATGGCGATGAGGAAGACCCGCAGCGCCCATTGATAAGGGGACAATTCCGTCTTCCTTCCCTTGTTTTTTGTGGATCTGTTTTTACTCAAGAGATCAAACCTCTGTCAAATCATAGTCACTAAGCAGGCGGCGGCAGAAAAAGTAAATCTTACGGCTTAGGTACGGGTTGGATTTCCCCACGGTACACCCCTCGTTGCCGATGGGGGCGGTTTCCCTTTCAGCACCGCGGCGCGGCGTCGCCTTCCGCGCGACCCGACTGCCACTTAGTCCGCACTGCAATCCTTTTTCTGCCTCATATGAACAGCCTAGGTGATTTCCACCACAGTCTGTCCGTCTCTTAGCCTCTTTTGCAGGAATGGTTTCAGGGAGCAGGGGGCCGCAGACCGCTCCGGCCGGAGCATCACGGCCTGACCTCTCATTCACCACACCCACGCAAGGCAGGCTACGTCTGCACACAGCATTTGGGGCAAAATGCCCTTCCACACCGCCTTGCAGGTTCACAATCTGCTTCGTACACAGGCCGGAAATACCACGATGGGAGTACGTCTGTGCACAAGAGCAGGTCTCCACGGAAACAGGGTCGGGTTGACCATGCCATTGGAAATCGCCCTGAGTCCGCAAGCGCAGAGATGCGCTTCCCCCCAGCACCCACCCAAAACTGGGCGTAATAAGCAGGCACCAGAGGTTTCACAGGTATGCCCTTTAGAGGATTTTTAGGCCCTCCTTCGGAGGCGGCAGTACTGACTAGAATACTGCGCCGCCGCTTAGCAGCTCTCAGTATAGCACGGTTTTAATAAATATACAACATATTCCGTATATACAAAATGTGAATTTTTCGCTCCCGGAAACAGGCTGTTTCCACGAAACGCAAAAAAACACCCTTTCAGAGTGTGTCAGAACGGCCGGAACAGATGCTGTTCCGGCCGTTTCCATTTTATTTTGTCAGCCTTTGCCCCAGAGGGTGGTTCCGTCCGGCAGCGTGAAATCCGCCTGAGTAGGCTGCACATCTGATACAGGCTGCGCCGTCATCTGGTAGATACGCTCTCCGCTCTGGAGTTTTTCTGCGCCGATGAGCAGGCCTGAGTCCACGCTGACCCAATAGCGCAGGGCGTAGCCGTACTGGTCCTCCCCGGTCTCCACATAAATGCAGTCCTCATCGGAGAACTGCCGGTAGTCGGCCACGGTGATCTGATTGGCGTCCAGCGTCAGAATGTCCTCGTAGGTTGGGATGCTCTGTTCCTGGTCCGCCGAGATGTCCCCGGCGGCGCCGGTGTAGAGGCTCCGGTCATTGTCGTACCAGATATAGGTGGTCTCGCCGTCGGTGATGGTATGACGGATATGCCCGTCCACCTCCGCGGTGTCCACCCGGGTCAGATTGCCCCGGACGATGACGGTGACACGGACAGTCCCGCTGCCGCCGCTCCAGAAGCGCTCCACCGTCATCATCCGGATGTAGGCCTCCGGCCGGTGCAGCGTCTCCACCGCCGCCTGGACCGTCTCCGGCGTCACCTCCACGCGGATGACCGCGTCCACCGCGGCCTCTCCGCTGCTGTCAGCGGGAGACAGGGACGCTGACGGCGAGGGCAGGGTGATGTGGCTGGTGCGCCGCAGCCCGTTGGCCGTCACCAGCACCACCATCAGGACGATGAGGACCAGGAACGCGCCGGCGATGCTGTTGCGGCTACCCCTGCGCTTTCCCCTTCCCATGATCCGTCCTCCCTTTCCTTATTTTCCGGTATAGTCCTCCGGACCGCTGTCCCGTCTGCCGAAGTGCCAGAGGATGGCGTCGGCGATGCGGCGGCAGGCCTGGCCGTCGCCGTAGGGATTCACGGCGTGAGCCATCCGGTGGTAGGCGTCCTTGCCCCGGATGAGACGCTCCGCCATGGTGACGATGTCGTCCTGTACCACACCGGCCAGCTTCACCGTTCCGGCGGCCACGGCCTCGGGCCGCTCCGTCTCCCGGCGCAGCACGAGCACGGGCTTTCCCAGCGCCGGTGCTTCCTCCTGCAAGCCGCCGGAGTCCGTCAGCACCAGATAGCACCGAGCCATGAGGTTGTGCATCTCGTCGGCGGGCAGCGGGTCAATGAGATGGACCCGAGGCGCGCCCCGCAGGTACTTGTCCACCGCCTCCCGGACCACCGGGCTCAGGTGGACGGGATACACCAGCTCCACGTCCGGGTTTTCCTCAGCGATCTGCCGCAGGGCCAGCATGATGTTCTTCATGGGCTCGCCGTAGTTCTCCCGCCGGTGGCAGGTGACGAGAAGTATCTTCTTCTCCCCGTAGGGCAGGCGGTTCAGTTCCTCGGTGCTGAAGCGGTAATCGTCCCGGACGGTGGTCTTCAGGGCGTCGATGACCGTGTTTCCGGTGACGAACAGACCCTGGGTGATGCCCTCCTTTTCCAGATTGCGCCGGTTGTTCTCCGTGGGGCAGAAATACAGGTCCGCAATGGCGGATACCAGCTTCCGGTTCATCTCCTCCGGGAAGGGTGAATACTTGTCATAGGTCCGCAGGCCCGCCTCCACATGGCCTACCGGCACCTGATGGTAGAAGGCCGACAGGGCTCCGGCGAAGGTGGTGGAGGTGTCGCCATGGACCAGGATCATGTCCGGCTTCAGGGCGTCGATGGCCTCGTCCATGCCGGTAAGGCACTTGCTGGTGATGGTGGAGAGGGTCTGACGGGGCGTCATGATGTCCAGATCCCAGTCCGGCTTCAGATCAAAGACCTCCAGCACACTGTCCAGCATCTGGCGGTGCTGGGCGGTGACGCAGCACAGGCTTTCGATCTCGGAGCGGGAGGCCAGCTCCTTTACCAGCGGGCACATCTTGATGGCCTCCGGCCGGGTGCCGAAGACGCTCATGATTCGCAGCTTTTCCATTTAAGACTCCTCTCCCTTCTCCGGTTCCTCCGGCTTGGAGGGCTTGTCCTCCTCGTGGCGGCCGTGGTCCTTCAGCTCCTCCAGTTCCTCGTGCAGTTCCTCCTTGATCTCCTTCGGGAAAGCCACCCGGGCGGCCACGACGGCCACCACGCACAAGGTCAGGAAGAACAGCATGGCCTTCAGCTCGTTGCTGGTGGTCAGCACCACAGCGGAGAGGCCCAGAATGGCGGAGATGACGTACAGCGTTGCCACCGCCTGCTTCTGGTTCAGGCCCATGTCGATGAGCCGGTGATGGATATGGCCCCGGTCGGCGTGCATGGGACTCTGGCCGTGGGCGATGCGCCGGATGAAGGCGAAGGCCGTGTCAAAGATGGGCAGACCCAGGATCAGGAACGGCACGGCGAAGGAGATCACTGCGTAGAACTTGAACAGGCCCTGGATGGACATGGTGGCCAGGATATAGCCCAGGAAGGTGGCGCCGGTGTCCCCCATGAACATCTTGGCGGGGTTCATGTTGTAGGGCATGAACCCCACGCAGGCGCCCACCAGAGCGGCCATGACCACCGCCACCTGTCCCTCGGAGACCAGGATGGCGATGACCAGCATGGTGGTGGCGGAGATGGCGGACACGCCGTTGGCCAGGCCGTCCAATCCGTCGATGAGGTTCACGGAGTTGGTGATAGCCACGATCCACAGCACCGTAAAGGGAATGGACAGCTTGCCCAGCACCCAGTACAGGTTGTCAGAGAAGATGTTGGGGTTGGAGAACGCCTGGATCACCACGCCGTTGAGGGCCGGGATCAGGGCCGCGGCGATCTGCACCACGAATTTGAACATGGCGGGCAGGGCCATGATGTCGTCCACCACGCCCAGTACCACAATGACCACGGCACCCAGCAGGATGCTCTGCATCTGAGCGTCCCGGCGGACGTCCACGAACAGCAGGATGCTGACGATGAAGCCGATGAAAATGGCCAGTCCGCCCAGCCGGGGGATGGGAACGTGGTGCATCCGCCGGGCGTCCTTGGGCACGTCGATGGCGCCCACCTTATAGGCGAAGGACTTCACCACCGGCGTCGTCAGGAAGCTGACGATGAGCGCCGCCATCAGCGCCATCATGACGCAGACGATCAGCTGATTATCAATGTTCATGCTTCCCTCCGCTCAACGGTCGATGAAGCCGACCTTCTTATAGACCTTGCCCAGCGTGCGGTTGGCCACACGGGCGGCCTTCTCGGCGCCGGCGCGGTACACGCCCTGGAGATAGGCCTTGTCCGCCAGGATCCGGGCGGTCTCCTCCTGGATGGGACGGAGCAGCTCCACCACGGACTCGCCCACGGCGGCCTTGAAGTCGCCGTAGCCATGGCCGGCGAATTCCCGCTCAATCTCCTCAAAGGACTTGCCGGTGGTGACGGCGTAGATCTGCATCAGGTTGGACACGCCGGGCTTTGCCGCCGGATCGTAACGGACGCAGGCCTCGGAGTCAGTGACGGCCTTCTTGAACTTCCGCATGATGTCCTCCGGACGCTCCAGCATGTAGACGCAGCCGTTCTGGTCCTTATCGGACTTGGACATCTTGTTCTCCGGAGAGGTCAGGGACATGACCCGGGCGCCCACCTTGGGGATATAGGGCTCCGGCAGTTTAAACACGTCGCCGTAGATGCCGTTGAAGCGGGTGGCGATGTCCCGGCAGATCTCCACGTGCTGCTTCTGGTCGCCGCCCACGGGCACCAGGTCCGCCTGATACAGCAGAATGTCGGCGGCCATGAGGGCGGGATAGGTGAACAGGCCGGCGTTGATGTTGTCGGCGTTCTTGGCGGACTTGTCCTTGAACTGCGTCATTCGGGACAGCTCGCCGAACATGGTGTAACAGTCCAGCACCCAGCCCAGCTGAGCGTGGGCGGGCACGTGGGACTGGACGAACAGCACGTTCTTCTCCGGGTCCAGACCGCAGGCGATATAGGCCGCCAGCTGGGTCATGGTGCGGCGGCGCAGGTCCGCCGGCACCTGCCGGACGGTGATGGTGTGCATATCCGCCAGCATGTAATAGCAGTCATATTCGTCGGCCAGAGCCGCCCAGTTCCGGATGGCGCCCAGATAAGAACCCAGGGTCAGATCGCCGGAGGGCTGGATGCCGCTGAGAATACGCTTTTTCTGCACTTCATTTTCCATAGTCGGAACACCTCAAATCTTTCTATTTGAAAGCACCCGCGCAAAAGGGCGCAATTTAACCTGTATAGTATAGCATAAGTCGTCAAAAAGCGCAATGTCTTTTGCCCGCAATCTCTTGTTCTGTCGAAACAAGCGCTTTTCCGCCGGGGCCTTTACACGTTCTCTGCGGCCTCTCCCGCTTTCTTTATAAACTTCAAACGTGCAGGATAATCTTTCCAATTATATAATAAGAGCAGGAAGAAATCCCGTCACAATGGACAAATCTGTATCGTTTAGGAAGGGAGCGTGCATTCACTTGACAGAGATCAACCTTAATATGTACCACGCCGTGGCCCTGGGTGCCGTCATGTACTGGCTGGGAAATGTACTGACGCGCAAAATCACCATTTTGAGCAGATTCTGTATCCCCGCCCCGCTGGTAGGCGGCCTGACATTCGCCATCCTGAATACGATCCTCTACGCCTCCGGCATCGCATTCGTCACCTTTGACAATACATTGGAGACAGTCTTCATGGTGATGTTCTTCACCACTGTGGGCTTCACCGTCAGCATTCCTCTACTTATGAAAGGCGGAAAGGCCGTCTTGCTCCTGCTGGGGCTGAGCATCGTCATGATCGTGCTGCAGAACGGTCTGGGCGGCGCCGTCATGGCCCTCATGGGAAAGAGCCCCCTGTACGGCATCGGCTGCGGATCTGTGGCTCTGGTGGGCGGCCCCGGCACGGCGGCAGCCATCGGACCGGATCTGGAGGCCGCAGGCGCCGTGGGTGCACGGGCGGTCAGCATCGCCGCTGCCACCTTCGGACTGGCAGCAGGCTCTCTGATGGGCGGACCTACCGCCCGGCTTCTTATCAACAAAAACCATCTTCAGTGCAAGACCGTTGCCGCCTCCGACGGAGAGATGGCGGAGCTGGAGCCGGAGCACTTTACCTCCACCAGCAACCGCTTCATCAAGGGCTTCATGTTCATCGTGCTCTGCGTGGGCATCGGCAACTGGGTCAGCGCCCGTCTGACGGAGTTCTGCGGATTCAGCTTCCCCGCTTACATCGGCGCCATGCTGGTGGCAGTCGTGGTGCGTAACGTGGCCGACGGTATCCACACTGAGTATCCCGGCGAGGAAATCGAGACCATGGGCAATATGTTCCTGTCCATCTTCCTGTCCATGGCCCTGTCGGGACTGAAGCTGTGGCAGCTGGTGGATCTGGCCCTGCCCATGATCGTGTGCCTTGCCCTCCAGGTGGTGCTGATGTTCCTGTTCTGCTACTTCCTGGTGTTCCGCTTTATGGGCCGGGACTACGACGCCGCCGTCATGACCGCCGGCTTCATCGGCTTCGGTATGGGTGCCACCTCCAACGCCATGGCCAATATGCAGACCCTCACAAAGCGGTATGGCCCCTCCCCCACTGCCTTTTTCGCCGTTCCCATGGTGGGCGGTTTGTTCATCGACTTCTTCAACGCCGCCATGATTGCCTTCAACATCGGGCTATGGTCGTAGCAACTGAACCATGGAAATGCACCCCGGCATCGCGGATGCGGTGCCGGGGCGCTTCTTTGCTGGCGGACCGTCCGATTTCCTGGGCGGGGCGGCAGATCAGATGGCTGAAATGGAGAAAAGTACAGATTCCGGGACAGTCTTCCTTGACAATTTTCTCGGAAACGGCCATAATGCTATTTGTTGAATTACGCAAATTTCCAGTATGGAGGTCATCACATGGCGCTTGATATGAAGTTTTTCGATGATATGGAGGCCCGCATCCCCAAGGGAAAGGTCCGGACCCGGTTCGCCCCTTCTCCCACAGGTTATATGCACGTGGGCAATCTCCGCACCGCGCTGTACACCTGGCTCATCGCCCGGAAGGCCGGCGGCACGTTCATCTTCCGGCTGGAGGACACGGACCAGAGCCGTCAGGTAGAGGGCGCGACGGAGATCATTTACCGCACCATGGCCGAATGCGGCCTGACTCACGACGAGGGTCCCGATGTGGGAGGCCCCGTGGGTCCCTATATCCAGACGGAGCGCCGCGACCTGTACGGCAAGTACGCGGAGCTGCTGGTGGAAAAGGGCGCGGCCTATTACTGCTTCTGCGAAAAGACGGAATCCGAGGAGGACTCCGGCAACTTTGAACGGCCTGACGATCCCTGCCGGGACCTGAGTCCGGAGGAGGTCCGGGCCAATCTGGCGGCGGGCAAGCCCTACGTCATCCGCCAGCGGGTCCCCCACGAGGGCACCACTACCTTCCACGACGTCAGCTTCGGCGACATCACCGTGGAGAATAAGACCCTGGACGACCAGGTCCTGCTGAAGCGGGACGGCCTGCCCACCTACAACTTCGCCAACGTGGTGGACGACCATCTGATGGGCATTACCCACGTGGTCCGGGGCAGCGAGTACCTCAGTTCCGCCCCCAAGTACGATCTGCTGTACAAGGCCTTCGGCTGGGAGATCCCCACCTATGTCCACTGCTCTCCCGTCATGCGGGACCAGCAGCACAAGATGAGCAAGCGCCACGGCGATCCCTCCTACGAGGATCTGCGGTCCATGGGCTATCTGACGGAGGCCATCCTCAACTACGTGGCCCTGCTGGGCTGGGCCCCCAAGGGCGAGCTGGCGGAGCGGGAGTTCTTCACCCTGTCCGAGCTGGTGGACGTCTTCGACATCGCCGGTATCTCCAAGTCCCCCGCTATCTTCGATATGGAGAAGCTGACCTACTTCAACGCCAACTATCTCCGGGCCATGGCCCCCGCCGATTTTTCCAGGGCGGCGGAGCCCTATATCCGGCAGGCGGTAAAGAATCCGGCCTACGACGCGGCGGAGATCGCCGGTCTGCTCCAGGCCCGGTGCGAGAAGCTGACCGACATCCCCGAGAAGCTGGACTTCTTCGACCAGCTGCCGGAGTATGACGTGGAGTACTTCACCAACAAGAAGTCCAAGACCAATCCCGAGGTCTCCCGGAACATGCTGGAGCAGGCCATTCCCGCGCTGGAGGCCATGCCCGCCTGGACCACGGACGCCATCCACGACACCCTCATCAATCTGGCAGCCACTCTGGGCGTGAAGAACGCCACCCTCATGTGGCCCGTGCGCATCGCGGCGGCGGGCAAGCTGGTGACGCCCGGCGGCGCCGTGGAGATCTGCCACATCCTGGGCCGGGAGGAGACCCTGCGCCGCCTGCGGCTGGGTCTGGAGAAGCTGGGCGCGTGATACGGCGCCATTGACCACATTTCATTCATAAAAGGACGGTAGCGACATGAGTAAGGTTTTCATCCCCCAGGGGTATCGGATGCCCCTGTCCAACAACGAGCTCCAGCGTGCCATCGAGCTGATCCACAAGGAGTTCCAGCACAGCCTGACGGTGCGGCTGAACCTCCACCGGGTCTCCGCTCCCCTGTTTGTGGACGGCAATACCGGTCTCAACGATGACCTCAATGGCGTGGAGCGCCCGGTGTCCTTCAACATCCCCGATGTGGGCACGGACGGACAGGTGGTCCACTCCCTGGCCAAGTGGAAGCGTCTGGCTCTGAAGCGGTACGAGTTCCCCGTGGGCACCGGCCTGTATACGGATATGAACGCCATCCGCCGGGATGAGGTGGTGGACAACCTCCACTCCATCTACGTAGACCAGTGGGACTGGGAGAAGAACATCCACCCCGAGGATCGGAACGAAGAGTATCTGAAGGAGACCGTGCGGGACATCGTGGGCGCTATCTGCGACACCGCCGCCGCCCTGCGGAACGCCTTCCCCGTGCTGACCTTTACGCCGGACCGTGAGGTGTACTTCCTCACTACCCAGGAGCTGGAGGACCGCTACCCCGATCTGACGCCCAGTCAGCGGGAGGCGGAGATCTGCCGGGAGCATCCCACGGTGTTTTTGATGCAGATCGGCGGAAACCTGCGTTCCGGCAAGCCCCATGACGGCCGCGCCCCGGACTATGACGACTGGACCCTCAACGGCGACATCCTCATGTGGGACCCGGTGCTGGGCCGCAGCTTCGAGCTGTCTTCCATGGGCATCCGGGTGGACGCCGCCGCCCTGGACCGTCAGCTGATGGAGCGGGGCTGCGATGAGCGCCGGAAGCTGCCCTTCCACCAGATGCTCCTGAACGGCCAGCTGCCCCAGTCCATCGGCGGCGGCATCGGCCAGTCCCGGCTGTGCATGCTGCTCCTGGGCGCCTGCCACATCGGCGAGGTCCAGGTCAGCCTGTGGGACAGCGAGACCATCCGCGTCTGCGAGGAGGCCGGCGTCACGCTGCTGTGACCGGCCACGACTACTGCACAACGACTATACAACGACGAGAGGCACCCCGTCCAGGGTGCCTCTTTCTTGTTCTTTTGCGGGGATCATACGAAAACTGATGAAAACGGTTGAAACCGTTTGATAGCGCGAAGCGCATTGAGTTTTTATGAGACGCCGAATTGTGCCTCTGCACAATTCGCGCGTGCGCAGCACGCGGGATTCTTGATGAAACTTTTTCATCAAGAATCAGTACCCTCAGTAGACAAAGAGCAATACGGTTTTTCAGGACATCTTCGGCGACTGGCGGCGTTATCCTCGTTGCCGGGCGACAGCCCGGCTGCCTCATCTGCCTTGCTAGCCACCAAATCTGCTCCTGAAAAACTCCTCCGGACCTGCCAGTGAGATAAAACCGGCACTGGCAAGGAAGAGGACGAAGGTGGGCTGCCGCCCACCGAGGACAAGGTGAATTGCCCGGAACGGGCAAGAGAGGGCGGCCTGGGCCGCGATGACGCCACCAGCGTTGATTTTAGCCGCTGGCAGGCGTGTCGCCCTTTGTCTACTGAGAGTATCAGAGGATGATGCAGATCAGTCCGCCGCTACCCTCGTTGATGATGCGGGTCAGGGTCTCCTGGAGCTTCTTCCGGGCGTCCTCCGGCATCCGGCGGAGCTTACTCTGGAGGTCGTCGTTCACCAGCTCATGGAAGCTGCGGCCAAAGATGTTGGACTGCCAGATCTTGCTGGTGTCCCCCTCAAACTCCTGGAGCAGATAGTTCACCATGTCCTCGGACTGCTTCTCGTTGCCCACGATGGGGGACACGGCGGTCTCGATATCCGCACGGATCATATGTATGGACGGGGCGCTTGCTTTCAGACGGACGCCGTACCGTCCGCCCTGGCGCACGATCTCCGGCTCCTCCAGCTTCAGCTCGTCGATGCCGGGGATCACGATGCCGTAGCCCGACTCCCTCACATCCTTCAGGGCGCCGGAGACCTTGTCGTACTCCGCCTTCACCCCGGCCAGGGTGGTCAGCAGGCTCATCAGATCCCCGTCGTCTCCCACTGTGAAGCCGGACTGCTCCGACAACGTCTGGTAAAACAGCTCCCGGGGCAGGCGCAGTTCCACCGTCGCCACGCCGGTGCCCAGATCGATGCCCGTCACACTGGCGTCGCTGATGTGCTCGCTGCTGCCCAGCGCCCCCACCACGGAGTCCACCTCCCGAATGTGGCGAAGCTCCGCCGTGCTGTCCCGCACCGCCGTGTACAGGCCGGATTTGATGGGATGGTCTGCCGGCAGGGCGTCCACCCAAGGCGGCAGAAACAGGTCCAGCTCCTGCATGGGGAATTCGTACAGCACCGCTTTCAGAATGTCTGCCACGTCCTGCTCCCCCAGTTCCAGGCAGTTCACCGGCATGCAGTTCACCGTGTACCGGGAGGCGATGTCATTGGCAATGGCCTCCGCCCGCTGGGAGTGGGGATCCGAGGAGTTCAGCAGAACGATGAAGGGCTTTCCCAACTCCTGGAGCTCCCGGATGACCCGTTCTTCTGCCTCCAGATAGTCCTCCCGGGGGATATCCGCCACGGAGCCGTCGGTGGTGATGACGATGCCGATGGTGGAGTGCTCCGTGATGACCTTCCGGGTGCCGATCTCCGCCGCCTCCGTCATGGGGATCTCATGGTCATACCAGGGCGTGGTGACCATGCGGGGGGCGTCATTCTCAAACTGTCCGATGGCCCCCTTCACCATGTAGCCTACGCAGTCGATGAGACGCACGGAAAAAGCCGCACCGCCGGGCAGCTGGATCTGGGCCGCCTCCTCCGGCACAAACTTCGGTTCCGCCGTCATGATGGTCCGGCCGGAGCCGCTCTGGGGCAGCTCATCCCTGGCCCGCTCCTTCCGGTAGACGTTGTCGATGTTTGGGATGACCTGGGTCTCCATGAACCGCTTGATGAAGGTGGATTTTCCCGTCCGCACCGGGCCCACCACCCCGATGTAGATATCCCCCGCCGTCCGGGTGGCGATGTTCTGATAAATATCCGTGTTTGTCATTGTCATAGTCTCAAAACCTCCTGCGCCGGTGGCGCTCAATCAGGTATCAAAACCTCCCTCGCACGGAGGTTTTCCGCCGTCTGCCGCGGCTGTCGGCGTATTTGATGGGGACCCCGTCCTTTTTTGCTTCCCCTGTTCGTATGCTACATGTCTATGAGGCTGGACCGGAAAGTATGACAGGCTGTGCTATCCTCAAAACAGGTATGAAAACAGGGACCGGTTTTCCGGTCCCTGTCCGTTTTGCCCCTATGCCCGCTTCTTCGGGATCAGCAGTAGCTTCCCCCGCTGGATATCCGTCTCCGCCTCCAGACTGTTGGCCGCCAGGATATCCGCCATGGTGGTGTTGTACCGCTTGGCCAGCATCCACAGCGTCTCCTCCTTCCCCAGGCCCCGCAGCACCAGGGACGGCGCCTTGCTCAGATCCTTGGGCGTCTCGGAGGCCACCTTCACCGCGGCCAGACACACCTTCTTCTTCCGGGTGGTGACCTGGGCCTGGAACTCCACCGGGAAGCGCACCTCGATGCCCCGGTCCCCCAGACTGCCCTGCACCTCCTCCGGACAGACGGCCCGGGCCGTGACGCGGCAGTCCTCCGGCAGCTCCAGCTGGCAGGAAACGTCGATACACCGCTCCGCCACCAGGGGAACGCCGCCCTCGTCCAGATACAGCGCCCGCACAGTAGCGCCGGTGCGTAGGATCATGCCGTCCCCCTCCCGTGCGGCGGAGACGCTGCCGCAGGCGACGTACAGGGACAGAATGGAGTCCGCCACCACGCCGATCTCCAGCACCTCCCGCACGGTCTGGCGGCGGCTGAGATTTTCGGAGCAGTCGGTGAGCTGCACCGGCTCTGCCTCGTAGCTGAGATCATAGGCGGTGGAGTACAGGTCGCTGAGCAGCGTCACGGTCTGCTCCTGCCGCAGAATGGCCACGGCATGTAAGTACAGTGTCACGGCGATCTGCCGCCCCTCCTGATCGGCGGCGCTGCTCACCTGGATATCGCTGCCGGTGAATTGCAGCTGCACCGAGACGGAGGCGTTCTCCGCCGCCCCCTCCACCTCCATGATCTGGGAGAAGGGCAGCTCCCCTCCGGCGGAGCGGCACTTTCCCTCCGCCGTCCGGTACAGCAGGCTGACGTTGAAGATGCCCTTCAGGATCAGCTTGCTTCCCACGATCTTCGTCTCCGTCACCGAGGCGGCGGTGCGGCTGGTGAGGATCTCCGCGGCGCCCTCCCGGCCTGGGGACAGATCCAGCTCATCGGAAAAGGTGAAGTCCTTCTCCGCGATCTGGGTCAGCAGCGTGGTGTGTTGATTCTCCTGCCGCTTTTCCAGACACAGCGCCGGCTCCGCCTCCACGTCGGAGCAGAAGCTCAGCGGCGCCTTCCGGTAGCCGGTGAGCCGGGTCACCAGCTTGCAGTGGGTGAAGACCTTCCTGGGATTCAGGATACGGGTCTCCAGAAATTCCGGCTCCGTGACGGCGGTAAGGCAGACGCAGTCCGCCATGGCCTTCCCGTCCGTCTCCGCCGAGAAGGGCATGGCAAATTCCAGGGTGCGGATGCCCCCCTCTCCCTCCGGGGTATAGAGCACCGTCACCCGGACGGTACCGGACACCACGCCCTTGCCGTCCCGCAGCTCCCGGCTGTGGAGGAAGATCTTCCCCTCCGTGTCGATGATGCGGGCAATATCCGGACAGTAGTCCGGCACGATCGTCTCCGCGGTCTCCTCCTGTGTCAGCACCTGCTCCGCCCCAATGTCAAAGGCGTCGAAACAGGATTTTTTCAACTCCAGTTCCATGAAATCAACCATCCTTTCCCGGCCGTCCTGATTCTATAGAGAGAGTATGACAGGCCGGGAGGGATTATGCCTCGGCTCATTTTGCCGCCTTGATATGAAACAGCCGGCGCAGAATGCCGCTGAGGGCTTTGGGGGACTTCCAGACCACGATCTGCATAAAGACGCTCCTTTCAGAATTTGCAGCAGGCACAGCCGCAGGCGATCAAGAGGAACGCCACCAGAAACAGCAGCGCTCCCGTGGGAAAGATGGCCGCGATCAGGATGCCGGCGCCCAGCGCCACCGCGAGAATGCCCAGGATCCTACAGCCGCCTCCGCGCCGTCCCATATCCGTCACGCTCCTTTCTTCTAAACCAGTATATACAGAGTGGCGTTGTCCGGGTACAAAAAAAATCAGCGGCCCTTTCAGGCCGCTGATTCGGAAACCTCTTATCGTTTTTTCTGCCACTCCTGCAGGGGCTTCAGCTCCTCGTACAGCCGCAGATAGCTGTCGTGGCGGCTTTTGGGGATCTTCCCCGCCCGCACCGCCTCCAGAACGGCGCAGCCCTTCTCCTTGGTATGGCTGCACCCCACGAAGCGGCAGTCGTCCAGATAGGGGCGGAACTCCAGAAACGTCTCCGGCAGGCGGCGCTTCAGCTCCAGATTCAGCTCCTCCGTCTCAAAGGAGGAAAAGCCCGGCGAGTCCACGATCTCCGCCCCGCCCTCCAGACGGAACAGCTCCACATGGCGGGTGGTGTGGCGCCCGCGGCCCAAGGCCTGGCTCACCTCCCCCACCTTCAGCTGGAAGGCGGGGTACAGGGCATTCAAAATGCTGGATTTCCCAACGCCGGAGTTGCCTGTAAAGGCGGACAGCTTGCCGTTGATCAGGGGCCGCAGCGCGTCGATGCCCTCCCCTGTCTCGGCGCTGACCCGGAGAGTGGGGAAACCGGCGGCGGTATAGATCTCATACAATTCTTCCGCCGGGTCCAGGTCGCACTTGTTCAGCAGGACGATGACGTCGCAGCCCTTCAGGGCGGCGATAGACGCCACCCGGTCGATGAGGTACGGCTCCGTCCTTGGAATGGCGCCGGAGGCGATGATCACCAGCTGGTCGATGTTGGCCACCGCCGGCCGCTCAAAGGCGTTTTTCCGGGGCAGGATGGCCTCCACGAAGCCCTCGCCGTTCCCCAGCTCCCGGACCTCCACCTGATCGCCCACCAGTGGGGATTCCCCGGTCTTCCGGAACTTGCCTCTGGCCCGGCAGGTCAGGACACCGGCCTCGCCGGCGTCCACGTAGTAAAAGCCGCTGAGGGCCTTCTTGATCCGTCCCTGTATCATGAGAACGGTGCCTCAATGCTGGCGTGCAGCTCGCCGTCCCAGTAATAGGAAACGGTGCCGGTGCCGCTGCCCTTCAGGTCCATGGGATAGGAGCCTTGGGAGCACTCCACAGTGTCCTCAAAGACCACTTCCCCGTTGAGTTCCACCCGCAGGAGCACGGTCTCCCGGTCCATGGGCAGCTCAAAGTCGAAGTGCAGCTCCCGCTCGCCGCCGTCCGGGGTGGGACCGGAGCTGATGACGAAGGATATCTCCGTGTTCACCGCAACCTCCGTCTCCGCCTCCAGGGACTGACGCAGGATGGTGCCCGCGGGCTGGTCGCTCTCCTCGGTGGTAGCGCCGCCGAAGGCCAGGTTCCAGGAGCTCTCCAGATAGGGACGGACAGCGTTGATGTCCTGTCCCACGAAGCTGATGACCTTGGTGAACTCCCGGCCGGAGCTGACATACAGAATGACGGTGTCGCCCTTCTTCAGCGTCTCACCGGCCTCGGGCTCCGTGCGGATGACGTTGCCGGAATTGATAGTGTCCGAAGGTTCATCCACTGTCCGGATATCCAGATCATACCGGGCCTTCAGATCTTTCAGCATCACCTTCTCCGCGTTCCGGGCCTCCTCGTTCACCAGATTCGGCATGACGCCAGTGTCCTCTCCGGTGCTGACGGTGACGTAGATCACCAGATCGCCCTTCACCTGGGCATTGGGGGACGGCGACTGGTCCATGATCTGGTCCACTTTGTATTTGTCGCTGGGGGCGGTACCGGACTGCTGGATCTCAAAGATGCCCTTGACGCCCTCCAGCTCCCGAGCCTGCTCGATGGTATACCCCAGGACCTGGGGGACGGTATAGGTGTCGTTGGGCTGCTGGCCGAAGGAACTGAAGATGTTCCGGAACAGCACCAGGGCCACCAGCAGCGCCAGGACCACCACGATGCCTACCAGGATGCCGGTGTGGCTCTTGCGGGGAGCCGGTTCCTCCCAGCGACGCTCCTTCGGCTCCTCATACCGGTCCTGCCGCTCCGGGCGGTAGCCGCCGGAGGCGGAGGACAGATGGGCCGTCTTCAGCAGACGGGTGGGCTCGTCGGGCTCCTCCGGCCGCAGGTCGTTCATGCTGAACTCCAGATCCACGCCGGGGTTCTTCCGGAAGGCCTCCAGATCCGCGATCATCTCGTCGGCAGAGCCGTACCGCCGGTTCAGATCCGGGGCCATGGCCTTCATGCAGATCAGCTCCATCTGCTCCGGAATGTCCTTGTTGATCTCCCTGGGGGCCAGGGGGATGGAGCTGAGATGCTGGATGGCCACGGAGACGGCGGAGTCCCCCTCAAAGGGCAGGCGGCTGGTGAGCATCTCATACAACACCACACCGGCGGAGTAGATGTCGGACCGGGCGTCCGTCCGGTCGCCCCGGGCCTGCTCGGGAGAGATATAGTGGACGGAACCCAGGGCCTCCTGGGTCAGGGTCTGGGCGGAATTCTCCAGGCAGGCGATGCCGAAGTCGGCCACCTTCACGCTGCCGTCCCGCAGGACCATGATATTCTGGGGCTTGATGTCCCGGTGGACGATGCCCCGGCTGTGGGCGTGGGACAGGGCCCGCATGATCTGGGTGATGAAATGGAGGGCCTCCCGCCAGCTGAGCTGGCCCCGTTTCTCCATGTACTGCTTCAGAGTGATGCCGTCGATGAGCTCCATGACGATATACTCCGTGTCGCCGCCCTTTGAGACATCGTAGATGGACACGATGTTGGGGTGGGACAGCTGCGCGACGGCCTGGGACTCGGCATTGAACCGGCGGCGGAAATCCTCGTCCTGGGCCAGATCGCTCTTCAGGATCTTCACGGCCACCAGACGGTTCAGATAGTGGCACTTGGCCTTGTAGACCACGGCCATGCCTCCGGTGCCGATCCGCTCCAGGATCTCGTAGCGGTCGTCCAGCATTTTTCCAATGTACTGATCCATGTCGTTCCCCCCCTTATTCCTGGCGCATCAGCACGGCGGTCACATTGTCCGGCGCGCCGCGGCTCTTGGAGATGTCCATCAGCCGCTGGAGGCAGGTGTCCATGCTGTCACCGTGGAGGACCTCAAAGAGCATCTCCTGGTCCGTCACCGTGTCCACCAGACCGTCGGTGCACAGCAGGATGGCCTCTCCCGGCAGCAGCGGGGTTATGTACCCGTCGCAGATGGGGTTGGCGTCCGGACCCAGGGCCCGGGTGATGAGATTCCGGTTGGGATGGCGGCGGGCCTCCTCCTCAGTGATGTCTCCCCGGTCCACCATGCTCTCCACCAGGGAGTGATCCTTGGTGATGCGGGTGATGCCGTCGGCCGTGATGCGGTAGGCGCGGCTGTCGCCCACGTTGCTGACCACCACCACATGATCGCCGCAGGACACGGCGGCCACCAGCGTGGTGCCCATATTTTTGCAGCTCTCGCTGCGGGCCGCCTCCTCCCGGATGGCCCTGTTGGCCAGGGACACCGCGTAGGACGACGCCTCCCGCAGCTGCTCCGGCGTCATCTCCGGCGTCAGGATGGCTTTCAGCTCCCGCAGATAGGTACCTACCGCGATGGTGCTGGCCAGCTTTCCGCCGGCGGCGCCGCCCATGCCGTCGCAGACGACGCAGACGGTCTTGCCGCACTCCGTCCGCTCCTCGATTCCATAAGCGTCCTGATTGTCCTTCCGGACCAGGCCGATGTCAGTTATTCCCCAGACTTTCACAGGGCATCACTCCTTCCATAGGCGCAGGAAAAAGCTATGCTTTTCCTGCAAAGGACCTTTCCAAATCCCGTTCAATGATCGCTTTGCGGCTGCTCCTCCAGCATGGCCTTCCGCCGCAGCTGGCCGCAGGAGGCGTCGATATCGCCGCCCAGGCTCCGACGGACCGTGGCGGTGAGGCCGTGGGACTCCAGCCGCTTTTGAAACGCCGCGATGCGCTTCGACGGCTTGAAGGGGCTCTCCACCACGTCGTTCAGGGGGATCAGGTTCACATGGCCCGGCATCCCCCGCAGCTTTTTGGCAATCAGGTCCGCCTGCCAGTCATTGTCGTTGACGCCGTCAATCACGGCGTACTCAAAGGAGATGCGGCGGCCCGTCTTCTCGAAATAGCGGTGGCAGGCGTCGAACAGCCTGTCCACGTCGTAGGCCCGGTTCACGGGCATGATCTTCGAACGGGTCTCGCTGTCCGGCGCGTGGAGGGACACGGACAGCGTCAGCTGCAATCCCAGCTCCGCCAGCCGGTCGATGCCGGGGATGACGCCGCAGGTGGACAGGGAGATGTGCCGCATCCCGATGTTCAGCCCGTCGGGGTGGTTCACCAGCTCCAGGAACCGCAGCACCGTGTCCAGATTGTCCATGGGCTCTCCGATGCCCATGAGGACGATGTTGGAGATCTCCAGCCCGGAGTCCTTTTGGGTGAAGATCACCTGGTCCAGCATCTCCGAGGGCGTCAGGTCCCGGACCCGTCCGGCGATGGTGGAGGCGCAGAAGGCGCAGCCCATCCGGCAGCCCACCTGGGAGGAGATGCACACCGTGTTGCCGTGGTGATACTGCATCAGCACGGACTCCACGCAGTTGCCGTCCGCCAGCTCCCAGAGGTATTTGATGGTGCCGTCCAGCTTCGAGACCTGCTTCCGGGCCACCTTCGGCACCGTCAGCGGATACGCCCCGGACAGCTTTTCCCGCAGGGCTTTAGAGAGGTTCGTCATCTCGTCATAGGAGGACACGCCCCGGTGGAGCCAGGTGAAGACCTGCTTTCCCCGGAAGGCCGGCTCGCCCAGTTCCTTCAGGGCGGCGGTCAGCTCCTCCAATGTCATGGATTTTAAATCAGTCATATCGTTCTATCACTCATTCCGCCGCATCCGGCAGATATAAAAGCCATCCACATCATGGCGTTGGGGCCAGAAGGTGATCTGTCCCTCCGTCTCCCCCACCGGCTGCGGCAGGGTAAACGGCTCCCGGGCAAAGCCGGGATGCTCCGCCAGGAAGACGTCCGTCACCTGTTCGTTCTCCTCCGGCAGGATGGTGCAGGTGGAATAGACCAGCGTCCCGCCGGGCCGGACATACCGGGCGGCGTTGTCCAGAATGGCCGTCTGGATCACCGGGAGCGTCAGCAGCTCGTCCGGCTTTTTGTACCGGATCTCCGGCTTCTTCCGGATGATGCCCAGGCCCGAACAGGGGGCATCCACCAGCACCAGGTCAAAGGCGCTCTCCCACTCCGGACGGAACTGCCGTCCGTCCGCGGCGGCGGTGTCCACGGAGGCCAGGCCCAGCCGGGCTGCGCCCTCCCGGACCCGCTTCAACTTGTTTTCATGGAGGTCGCAGGCCAGGACGGAGCCGTTGTCCCCCATGGCCATGGCGGCAGAAAAGGACTTCCCGCCGGGGGCGGCGCAGACGTCCAGCACCCGGTCGCCGGCCTTCGGCCCGGCGGCCAGCGTTACCAGATGGGCGGCGCCGTCCTGTACCAGGAATTTTCCCTCCCGGAAGGATGCCAGCGCCGTCAGATCCCCTGTGCCGGACAGCTCCAGACAGCCGGGGACCCAGGGGTGGCGGGAGACGGCGACGCCTGCGCTCTCCAGCTCCGCCGTCAGGTCCTCCGCCGTGGTCTTTAGGGGATTCACCTGGACCGTCATGGGCGCCGGGGCATTGTCGGCCTTCAGGAACCGCTCCGCCTCCTCCGCGCCCAGCAGAGCGACCAGCCGCTTCACCAACCAGCGGGGATGGGAGTATGTCAAGGATAAATACTGCACAGGATTTCTGCTGTCCGGTTTTGGCAGATTTTCCTTGTTCTGCACGATCTTCCGCAGGACGGCGTTCACCAGTCCCGACGCCTGCGCCCGGCCGGACAGCTTCGTCAGCTTCACGGACTCGTTGACGGCGGCGCTATCGGGAATTTTATCCAGAAACACGATCTGGTAAACGCCCAGCCGCAGAATGTCCAGCAGGGGCACCTGCAGATGGTCCGGCTTCTGGGAGCAGTAGACGGCGATCCAGAAGTCCAGCAGCATCCGGTTCTGCTGGACGCCGTACACCAGCTGGGTGGCCAAGGCCGCATCCTGAGGGGACAGACTGTCCCGACGGAGCTGGGCCTTCAGCGCCGCGTCGGCCCATGCGCCGCTGCGATCCATGGCCCGCAGGACGCTGAGGGCCGTGGAACGGGCATTACCGGCGGCCGTCATCTGCCGCCTCCGTTCCGGCGGTTTCCGCCCCGGCCCAGGAAAATCAGTACGAACCGCAGCAGCTGCAGGGCGGACATCAGCAGCGCCGCCACGTAGGTCAGCGCCGCCGCCGACAGCACCTTCCGGGCGCCGCCGATCTCATCGTCGTCCAGCAACTGGCAGCCCTCGATGGTCTCCAACGCCCGGTGAGAGGCGTTGAACTCCACCGGCAGCGTCACCAGCTGAAACAGGGTGGTCAGGGAGAACAGCAGAATGCCGATAAAGAACAGGGTCTGGCTGTACAGCAGCGTTCCCACGATGAACAGCAGGAACGACAGCTTGGAGCCGATCTGCGTGGCGGGAACGATTGCGCTGCGGATGCGCACCGGCGCGTAGTTCTTCGCGTACTGGACGGCGTGGCCCGCCTCATGGCAAGCGACGCCCACCGCCGCGATGGTAGGGGCATTGTACACGCTCTCCGACAGATAGATGGTGTTGTCCCTGGGGTCGTAGTGGTCCGTCAGCTCACCCCGGCAGGGCCGGATGCCCACATCGTAGACGCCGTGGGCCCGCAGCACCGCCTCCGCCGCCTGAGCGCCGGTGAGACGCCGCCGGTTGTTGACGGCACTATACCGCCGGAAATTGCCGGACACCCGCATCTGTGCCCAGAGGGACAGCAGCAGAATGGGGATCAGCAGCAGACAGTAGATGTTGTTGGCCAGAAAATCGCCGTATCCGCCGTATCCGTAACCATAACCATAATAGTAAGGCATAGGTCTCCTCGATTCAGAAAAAATCTCATTTGCGGATGGGATGGCCCAGCAGATAGGCCCCGGCGGCCATCCGCTTTCCGCCCTGGGCCTGAAGCTCCGTCACACGGAGGAGCTTCCCGTCGCCGCAGGCGATGTCGATGCCCTGCTTTCCCGCCGCCACGATGGCGCCGGGAGCGGCGGAGGTGGTCTCCTCCGTCTCCTTCACGGCGTACAGCTTCATGGGCTCGCCGTTGATGACGTCGGTGGACGCGCAGGGCCAGGGCAGCAGGCCCCGCACCTGGCAGCTGACGGCGTGGGCAGGCCGGGTCCAGTCCACCGGCGAAAGCTCCCGGGACAGCATGGCCGCGTAGGTGGCCTTCGTCCCGTCCTGGGGCGTGGCCACGGCGGTGCCGTCCGCCAGGGTGGGAATGGTCTCCGACAGCGCCTGGGAGCCCAGGGCCGCCAGACGGTCCCACAGCTCCGGGGCGGTCTCCTCCGGCCCGATGGGGGTCTTCGCCACCCGCAGCACGTCACCGGCGTCCAACTCCTTCACCAGGTACATGATGGACACGCCAGTCTCCGTCTCTCCGTCCAGAATGGCCCGGTTGATGGGGGCCGCGCCCCGGTACTTGGGCAGCAGCGAGGCGTGGACGTTGACGGAGCCGTAGGTGGGGATCTTCAGCAGATCCTCCGGCAGGATGCGGCCGTAGGCCACCACCACGATCAGCTCCGGCGCCAACTGCCGCACGGTCTCCAGAGCCGTGCCGTCCTTCAGGGTGACGGGCTGATACACCGGGAGGTCATGGGCCAGGGCGCACTCCTTCACCGGGGAGAAGGTGACTTTGTTCCGGTTGCGGGGCTTATCCGGCTGGGTGAACACGCCGCAGATCTCATGTCCGTCGGCGATAAGACGCTCCAGGGACACCGCCGCAAAGTCCGGGGTGCCCATAAACAGGATCCTCATTCGTCCTCTCCGCCCTCCATATACGTCTCCAGCTCCTCGTCGGTGAGGAAGTGGTCCACATGCTCCACGAACAGATGTCCGTCCAGATGCTCGATCTCGTGGCAGAAGGCGCGGGCCGTCAGGCCCTCCCGCTCCACCTCGAACCAGTTGCCGTCCCGGTCCTGGGCACGGACCTTCACCACGTTGGGCCGGGTGACGATGCCCCACTTGCCGGGGACGCTGAGGCAGCCCTCCACGCCGGTCTGCTCGCCGCTCTCGCCGACGATCTCCGGGTTGATGAGCTCCATGAAGGAGTCATCCCGCTCGTCCAGCACGATGCAGATGCGGCGCAGCACGCCCACCTGGGGCGCGGCCAGGCCGGCGCCGGCGGCGTCCGTCAGGGTCTCCTGCATATCGTCCAGCAGCGCGTGGAGACGGTCGTTGAACTCCGTCACCGGACGGCACTTCTTATTCAGGCACTCGTCGCCTACTTTTACGATCTTTCTCAAAGCCATGTTTGACTCCTCCTCATATCATTCCATCGCATTGCAGTCTGCGAAAACGCTGAGTCCGCGGTGTTCCCGGCGGGACGCGAAAGCCTTCAGCAGCCAGGCCGTCCGTTCCCGGGTGGCCCTGTCGTTCCGGCCCACCAGCGTGACCCGGTAGCGGTAACGGTTATTGACCTTCACCACCGGCGCCGGGGTGGGACCAAGCACCTCCGGCTGGCTCTCCGCCATCTCCGGCGACGACGCCAGTCGATGCAGCTCCTCCCGAAGCCAAACGGCGCTCCGCAGCACCGCGCCCTCGTCGGTGCCGGAGACAGTAAAGGTGAATAAGTCCGCAAAGGGCGGATACCGGCGGATCCGCCGCAGACGGATCTCGCTGTCGTAAAACCGGTCGTAATCCTGGTCCGCGGCGGCCCGGATGACGTCGTTGCCCGGCGTATAGGTCTGGATCACGGCCCGGCCCGTTTTGGAGCCGCGGCCCGCCCGGCCCACCACCTGGGTCAGCAGACTGAAGGTCCGCTCCGCGGCCCGGTAGTTGTCCACGTACAGGGACAGATCGGCGGACAGAACGCCCACCAGCGTCACATTCTCAAAGTCCAGGCCCTTGGCCACCATCTGGGTCCCCAGCAGAATGGGGATCTTCTCCTCTGCGAACCTGCGCAGCAGCTTTTCGTGCCCGCCTCCGGCGGTGTCGGCGTCCATCCGCAGGACTCCGGCGTCCGGAAACAGGGTGTGCAGCTCCTCCTCTACCTTCTGGGTTCCGGTTCCGACATGCTTCATCCGGCCGCCGCAGTCGGGACAGATGTCATAGGCCCGCTCCGAGTGGCCACAGTAGTGGCACATCAGCCGCCCGTTGGCGGAGTGATAGGTCAAGGGCACGCTGCACCGGGGACACTCCGGCACCCTTCCGCACTCGCCGCACAGCAGCATCCGGCTGTTTCCCCGGCGGTTCAGAAACAGGATGCTCTGCTCTCCCACCGCCAGATTCCGCTCCAGCTCCTGCCGCAGGATCTCGCTGACGGCTCCGGCGTTGCCGTTCCGGATCTCCCGTCGCATGTCGGCGATGGTGACCTGGGGCAGGGCCTTTTCATTGTAGCGCCGCCGGAGCAGTTCCTGGTGATAAATGCCCTCCCGGGCGGCCCAGGCGCTCTCCACGGCGGGAGTGGCGGAGCCCAGCAGCAGCACGGCGCCGCTCTGGGCGCAGCGGAATTTCGCCACGTCCCGGGCGTGATACCGGGGCGGATTTTCCGACTGGTAGCTGCTCTCCTGCTCCTCGTCCATGATAATGATGCCCAGATCCTTCAGCGGGGCAAACACGGCGGACCGGGTGCCCAGCACCACGTCCACCTCTCCCCTGCGGATGCGCTTCCACTGGTCGTACCGCTCCGACAGGCACAGTCCGCTGTGGAGCATCACCACCCGGGCGCCGAAATAGGAGGTGAACTTCCGCATCATCTGGGGCGTCAGCACGATCTCCGGCACCAGGACGATGGCCCGCCGTCCCTGGCACAGCACCTCCTGCACCAGACGGATGTAGACCTCCGTCTTGCCGGAGCCGGTGACGCCCTGGAGCAGCACCGCCGCCGCTCTTTTCTCCTCCGTCAGCGTCCTGACGCGACGGAACGCCGCCTCCTGCTCCGGATTCAGCACGATGGGCGACCCCACCGGCACGGTCTTCGGCTCCGGGACCCGCAACTCCTCCTCCTGGGAGAGCGTCACGAAGCCCGCTTTTTCCAGCGACTTCAATGTCCGGAGGGTGGCGCCGGTGAAATAGCACAGATCTCTGACAGCTACCCGGCCCGTGGAGGCCAGCAGCCGCAGAACTTCGCTGCGGACAGGGGCGGACCGCTTCTTTCGCTCCGCCTCGTCCAGGGCGTCCTCGGCGTCCACCGTCAGCTCCGCCATCCGGCGGAGCTTGTCGTTGATCTTCCGGCTGGTCTCCGTCTCCAGGACCAGCACTTTTTTCCTGCACAATGCCCGTAGGGTCTCGCCGATGCCGTCACCGCAGGCGGCCTTCAGCGTCTTCAGCTCCGCGCTGCCGCCGCTGGCAAGCAGGACATCCAGAACGCCGGGGGCGCCTCTGACGTTTCCCGCCAGCTCCTCCGCCTGCGCCCGGTCCAGCCCCTCCGCCAGACGCCAGACCTCCCGGACCTGATACCACAGTCCCGCCGGCAGGATGGTCCGCGCCGCCTCGTACATGGTGCAGAAATACCGCTGGCGCAGGAACAGCGCCAGGGCGATGCCCTCGCCGTCCAGCACCGGCTCGCTGTCCAGCGCGGCGGCAATGGCCTTCACTCCTGGAGTCTTCTCCCCATCCTCCCGTGTCAGAACGATTCCCTCCGAGCCGCGATTGCCGCGTCCGAAGGGAACGGTGACCCGGACACCGGGCCGCACTGTCTCCAGCAGCGGCTCCGGGATGAGGTAATCATAGGGCTTGTCGATAGAATAGGGGGCGGCGGCTACCGCCACCTTGGCGATCACGGCGCGTTCCATGCAAGGCTCCCCCTTTGTTCAGGCAGTCTTCCGGGAAACGGTCACACGTTGCCCCGGTCCTCCTCAATGGTCAGATCCATGCCGGTGGCGTCGATCTTTCCCAGCGCCACCTCGTCGATGGCCAGGGTGACGGGCTTCTCATCCAGATGCTCGCCGATCTCCTCGGCCTCGTCGGCAATCTGGCGGGCCCGGCGGGCCACCACATCCACCAGCATATAGCGGTTGGGGATGCGGGCGTTGAGCTTGCTCATGGCGGGATAGATCATACCCTTTTTCTCATTCGGAATGCTGGACATATAAGAACCTCCTTGCGCATTTCGCGCTGATGAAAAAATGACTGGGACCGGCGCAAGGAGGTTCTTCGCCATCGGCCGCGGTTGCCGCGCAGCGGCGAGCGGCCGGGCATTTCCCGTTTCCGTGTGCCTACACACGGAAACCTCCTTGCGCGTATTGCGCTGATGAAAAATTACGGATTACCGTTGATGATGTCGATGCGCTCGGCGGGCTTGCAGTGCTCCGCCGTCATGATAGCATCCAGCTCCGCCACAGCCTCCTCCACCGTGTCGTTGATGACAAAGTAGTCGTAGGTGTGGGCCGTCTGGAACTCCACTTTGGCCCGGAGCAGCCGCTTCTGGACCTTCTCCGGACTGTCGGTGCCCCGCTCCGTGAGCCGCCGCTCCAGTTCCTCCCAGGAGGGCGGAGCGATGAAGATGCGGACCGCCTCTGGTCGCTTGCTGCACACCTGGATGGCGCCCTGGACCTCGATGTCCAGAATGACGTCCTTCCCCTGCTCCATGGCCTCATCCACATACTTCTTGGGGGTGCCGTAGAAATTGCCCACGTACTCCGCGTACTCCAGGAATTCGTCCGCGGCGATCCGCTGGCGGAAGCTGTTGGCGTCCATAAAGTGATAGTGGACACCGTCCTCCTCGCCGGGACGGGGAGAGCGGGTGGTGGCGGAGACGGAGAAGTAGACGTCGCTCCGTTTTTCCAGCAGGGCCTTCAGCACCGTGCTCTTTCCCACTCCGGACGGACCGGAGATGATAAAGGTCTTTCCTTTTCGCATATCGTTCAGTGTTCCTCCTCTGTGCCGTCTGTCTGAAACCGGGCCGCCAGCTTTTCCGGCGTTAGGGCCGACAGAACGACGTGGTCGCTGTCCATAATGAGGATGGCCGCGGTCTTGCGGCCATAGGTGGCGTCGATGAGCATGCCCCGCTCCCGGGACTCCTGCACCAGCCGCTTGATGGGCGCGGAATCCGGGCTGACCACCGCCAACAGGCGCTCCTCCGACACCAGATTGCCGAATCCGATGTTGATGAGCTTCATGGCGTCACTCGACGTTCTGGACCTGCTCGCGGATCTTCTCGACCTCCGCTTTCAGGTTCACCACCACCTGGGCAATGGCTACGTCGCAGCACTTGGAGCCGATGGTGTTGGACTCCCGGTTGACCTCCTGGATCAGGAAGTCCATCTTCCGGCCCATGGGCTGGTCGGACTCCAGCATCCCACGGAGCTGGGCCACATGGCTGCGCAGGCGCACCGTCTCCTCGTCCACGGCCACCTTGTCGGCGAAAATGGCGGCCTCCGTCAGGATGCGCTGCTCGTCGATGGTGGTGGACTGGAGGACCTCCTCCATCCGGGCGGTGAGCTTTTTGCGGTACTCCGCCACAGTCTCCGGAGAGCGCTTCTCCACCTCGCCCGTTAGGGTCTCGATGGTGGTGAGACGGCCGCCGATGTCCTGGGCCAGCTTTTCGCCCTCCACGGCTCTCATCTGATTATACGCCGCCAGCGCCTCATCCAATACCCGGCACAGATCGGCGCTGACGGTCTCCAGATCCTCGTCCTCCTTGGTGACGGTGAGGACGTCCGGGAACCGGGACAGCGTCTCCGGCGTCGCCTGATAGTCCGCGGTGCCGCAGACCTCTGACAGCTCCTTCAGCGCGGCGGCGTAGCTGGCGGCCAGTTCCCGGTTCACATTCACCTTGGCCACGTCGGCGGCGGAGGCGTCGACGGTGATGAACACGTCCACCTTTCCCCGGGACACGGCCTTCTGCACACAGGACTTGACGCTGTCCTCCGCGAAGGAATACATCCGGGGCATCTTCACCGAGCAGTCCAGATACCGGTTGTTGACGGACCGGACTTCCACCGTGATATCCCGCTTGTTCAGCGTCTCCCTCGCCCGGCCATAGCCGGTCATACTTTTAATCAATCTTTTCTCCTCCCTCGAATCGGACCAGCGAAGCATCTCCCCGCCCGTCCGCTTAAAAACTCAGCAGCACAGCGGCAGTACGCAGCACCATAGCGGCAGGCACATGCTGTTGGCGGCGCAGACCTCCGTGCCGAAGGGACTTCCGCTGGGCCGGTAGGCGCCGGAGGCGCCGCTCTCCATATAGTCCAGCGCCTGACGGTACTCGGCGTTGCCGGGCTCCATCTGGCAGGCGGTCTGATAGTACCGCTTCGCCTCGTCCATCCAGCCACGCCGGTAGCACACGGCCCCCCGCAGGAAATTCCACTCGGCGTTGTGGTCCGTGTAGTTGGCCAGCAGCGCCTCCGCCCTGCTCAGGTCTCCGGAGTTGATGGCCATCCGCACCTGCTGAAGGACCGAGGAGGACGAGGACCGTCCGTACCCCTGCTGATAGCCGCCGTAGCCCTGCCGGTAGGACGTCCCTCCCTGATAGGAGGAGCCGCCATATCCGTAGCCGTAGGCGGAGCCTCCGGCGCCGCCGGCACTTCCCCGGCCGCTCCGCCGCTTGTTGATCTCCTCGTAGGCGGCGTTGATCTCCTTCATCTTCTCCTGGGCCAGGTCCGCCAGCGGATTGTCGTGGTAGTTATCCGGATGGTACTTCCGCGCCAGATTCAGATATGCCTTTTTCACTTCTGCGTCTGTTGCCGTCTCGGGAACGCCCAAGACCTGATAGGGATCATTCATGTGGCATCCTCTACATTCTTGCGTTTCTTTCTATTGCGGACAGCCGTCTGAAATGTGCCGTCCAGCACCGCCCCGCCCACATAGAACAGGCCAGTATAAAACGTGCTCTCCAATATGGTGCGCCAGCACCCGAAATCCCACAGCTCGAAGGCCGTGGCCATCATGTGGATGGAGTGGTCCAGCGTCTGGGCGAAGTCGTGGCGGCTCTCCGGCGTCCAGGCCCCGTCCTTCAGGCCGTAGCGCAGGGCCACCGGATTGTAATTTCCGGATCTGGCGTCCTTTTTCAGATCGTCTGCTGCATCCACCAGATAGATCCACCGGCCCAGATGGTACAAAAGCTGCTCCAGCACCCTCTGTCGGACGGGGTCGTCCACCTCTTTGGCGGCGCCTGCCAGCAGGGCGGCAAAGGCGTCCGCCGCCCGGTCCATGGAGGCACAGTCCTCCGTCTCCAACTCCGACAGCTGCCGCAGCTGCCGGCGGGTGCTCTCGTCAAAGGCGGGACGGGCCGCCGCGGCCTTGCGGTAAGCGGGTTCCAGCACCTTGGACGCGCTCCGGTATTTCAGGCCATGGAGCCAGTCGTGATCCGCCACGCCGTCCCGCAGCTGCCAGTAGGCCAGGATGACGCTCTCGTCCGCCGCCAGCTCCATGGCGCCGTCCGGCGGGCAGCAGGCCCGCTTTTTCAGCGGATGGGCCGGACACCGGACGCACGGAGCCTCCCGCTCCTGCCCATCCGACAACAGAATGGCCAGAAAGGTGAAATCATAGTTGAGGATGAACCGGGCGGCCAGGCCGTACCGCTTTCCCAGGGTGCGGCACAGTCCGCAGTAGACGGCCCGGAACCGGGCCTGTTCCTCCTCCGGCAATTGCCCCAACGGGGGGCGCACATATCCGAACACGGCTCAGAACAGCCGCACAATGGTGAAGCGCAGGCCGCCTCTGTCCCGCAGCCGCCGGTCGTAGAGAATGGCGCATGCGATACCCAGGCAGAAGCCCGCGGCGGCCAGGCCGTACTGGACGGCGGTGGGCGCTCCCAGCAGGGCTGGGATCACGTATCCCACCAGAAACAGCACCACGGGGATCAGGTACACCAGAACCACAATGGCCATCATATTCTTGCTGTCGCTCTGCACCACGACCTTCTGCCCCGGCTCCGCGCCGATAGGGTTGGCAGCTCTGGCGTGAACGGCCGCGCCGGAGACGCCGCAGCCGGCGCACTCCTCGCAGTCATGCCCGCAGGCGGACTTCCGGGGGACCGAGATCTCCGCGTGGGTATCGTCCAAAATTCTCTCAACCGTTGCTATCTGTGTCATTTTCGTCTCCAATACCTGGTTCTTCGTCCTCGACGATATCGCTGATGGTGATCCGGATCTGATAGGTGCCTACCACGCCGACGTCGCCGTTGGTGTCCACCCGGACCTCCACCGGAACAGTGTAGCTGCCGCTGGCGGAGCTGACGTCCCGCAGGTCTGCCAGCAGGATCACGTCCTCCGGCGTCACGGCGTTCACATCAGCGGAGGTGCCCCGCAGCGTCACCGGCAGATCGGAGGTCAGTACCGTGACGGTCTTTCCCTCCGGCGCGTTCTCATACTCAATACGGCTGGTGGTCACCGTGGCGGTCACCAGGTCTTTATAGCGGATCTTCAGCGTGGCCCGGGTGACACCGCTGAGATTCTCGCAGCCGTCGGGCAGGGTGATCTGATAGTTGTACGTGGCCTCGCCGCTGAAGGACTCCAGGTCAAAGCTCTCCTCCAGCACAATGGAATCCACGTCCCGCAGGAGGGCGGCGTCGCCGGAGACCGTGACGGACAGGGGCTCGATGGTGTAATCCAGGTTCGCTACTCTGGAGCCGGGGGCCTCCACGAAGTTGATGACCAGCGGCAGCTCCTTGATGACGTTCACCGGCAGGACCACCTGGATCCGGTCCGTCACCGGGTGGACGTTGACGCTGTCCACCTCCCGGTCATTCTCGTCGTACAGCTTGTAGGTCAGGGTCTGGGTGGTGGTCTCCTTGATGTTGTCAATGGGGAGGACCACCTTGGCGTAGCTGATCTTCTCCACTTCCGCCTGCTGGCCACGCAGCTCCAGTACGTTGGGCTGGCACTGGACCTCGCCGGCGATATAGCCCTCCGCCACGGCACCCTGAATGTCGCAGCGGACGTCCACACTCTTGCGGTACAGCTCGCCCACATTGACGCTGACGGCGTAGGTGCTGGGCTTCTTGGGTTTATAGGACACATTGCTACTGTCGAAGCTGGTGGGGAAGATCACCCGCCAGCTGATGCTCTGGGTGCCGGTGGAGGTGATGTCCGACACGTCGGCCCGGACCCGGATGGCGGAGACATCCAGCTTCATCAGGGCCGTCTTGGAGCCGGAGACCTCCACGCTGACGGTGCTCTCCGTATCGTCCAGCAGCATGAGGCCCTTGTCCGCCAGATAGGTGTCCTCTCCGTAGAACTCCACGGGGATGTTCTCAACGGAGACCGTAGTCTCATAGGCGCTGCCGCCGTTGCCGGAGCTGTCCACATAGATCCAGATGGCAATGGCCACCAGGATGGAGATCAGGATATACAGCGCGTTGGCCTTATCGCCTTGATTATTTCTCATCGCCGTCCTCCTTTCTGGAACGGAGCCAGCCGGGGAGGCTGAACCGGCGCTTGTCCTGCTCCTGGGGCTCCTGGGGCAGCAGTTCGTTACGGAGCAGGTTTTCCAGGGTCTCCGGCATCAGGTGGCGCTTCAGCATACCGCCGATGGCCACGGAGATGGAACCGGTCTCCTCGGACACGATGACCACCACGGCGTCGGAGTTCTCGCTCATACCGATGCCGGCCCGGTGGCGCATGCCCAAGTCCCGGGAGAGATTCACATTTTTGCTGAGGGGCAGCATGCAGCCGGCACCCAGCAGCCGCCCATGGCGGATGATGACCGCGCCGTCATGCATGGGCGCCTTGACGAAAAAGATATTCTTCAGCAGCTCGCCGGACACCGCGGCGTCCAGCACCGTGCCGCTGCGGACCATGTCGTCCAGCAGGATCTCCCGCTCGAAGACGATGAGGGCGCCGGTACGGGACTTGGACATCTCCGTACAGGCCACCACCGTCTGTCCGATGGTGTGCTCCATGGTGGTCAGCGTCTCGCCCCGGGAGAACAGGCCCAGGAAGTTGAACTTCCGGCTGCCCAGCTCCTCCAGCATCCGCCGGAGTTCCGGCTGGAACAGGATGATGAGTGCCAGAACGCCCCAGTTCACCAGCAGTCCCATGATGGAGCTGATGGAGTGGAGTTCCAGCACCGTGGACAGCCACAGCGCGGCCAGGAAGAAAAACACGCCCTTCACCAGATTGGCGATGCGGGAGGATTTGACCAGCGTCAGCAGTTTGTAGATGACCGCCGCCAGGATCAGCATGTCCAGATAATCCGTGATCCGGATCATCCGCACGTATCGGAGCAGCCATGTAAGCCACGTAGAGACCATTTTCACATCATCTTCCCTTCCAGGCCATGAATATCCATATTATATTCAATGTACGGGGAAATTTCAAGGTGAACTCCACCAAAATTCACGGTATATTCAATATTTCATGCTGTGGGGTCCGGTGGGAAGGTTTCCCAGCCGGACCAAGGCACAGCACAGACGCCGGAAACAGGCGGCGACCCGCCTTCATTTTGGCTTCGTAATCGCCTTCACAGCATCCAGCAGGCGGAAGACCTCCTCCCGGGTGTTGAAGGCGGAAAAGCTGAGCCGCACCGTGCCGGTCTTCAATGTCCCGGCGCTCTCATGGGCCAGCGGTGCGCAGTGCAGCCCCGCCCGGACGGCGATGTCCCGCTCCGCCAGGGCGGAGCTCAGCGCCTCCGTATCCATCCGGCGGCTCCGGAAGGACAGCACGCCGGTCTGGGCGTACAGATCCGGCTCCGCGAAGACCTCCAGGTCCGGCAGACGCCGCAGCCCCTCCGCTGTCAGCGCGGCCAGACGCCGCTCCGCGGTGCAGATATTGGAAACGCCCCGTTTCCGGACGAACCGGACGCCCTCCAGCAGTCCGGCGATGCCGGGCATATTGTGTGTCCCCGCCTCCAGACGGTCCGGCAGAAAGTCCGGCATCTCCTGCTGCTGGGAGAGACTGCCGGTGCCGCCCTCCAGCAATGGATGGACGGGGACGTCCGTCCCGCAGATCAGAACGCCGGTGCCCTGGGGGCCGTACAGACCCTTATGGCCGGGCATCGCCAGAAAGGCCGCCCCTAAAGCCTGGAGATCCAGCGGCAGGATCCCCGCCGACTGGGACGCGTCCACGATCAGGGGGACGCCCTGCTCCTGGCAGATGGCGGCAATGCCCTCCAGAGGCTGGGCGAAGCCGAACACATTGGACACATGGGCGCAGACCACGGCGTCCGCCCCCGGCTTTACGGCCTTCTGAAAGGCCTCCAGCACCTCGTCGGGATGGAACAGGCTCCCCCGGGCCACGGTGACCTCCGCCCCCAGAGCCTTCAGGGGGCGTGTGACAGCGTTGTGCTCATATCCGGAGATCACCGCCCGGCCTCCCTGGGGCACCAGGCTCTTGATGGCGATATTCAGGGCGTGGGTGGCATTCAGCGTGAAGACCACCTGCTCCGGCTCCGGGACGTGAAACAGCTCCTGCAGTTCCGTCCGGCAGGACAGGGCCGTGTCCGCCGCCCGCATGGCCGCCTGATAGCCGCCCCGGCCGGGGGAGCTCAGCGCCCCCATGGCCCAGGTCATGGCCCGCCCCACCGAGGCGGGCTTCTGGAAGCTGGTGGCAGCGCTGTCCAGATAGATCACACCGCCACCTCCCGATATCCGTTGGGTCCCGCGTAAAATATCTGAACAGGGCGAACTCCCGCCCCGGAAAGCACATTGAGCCCGTCACGCAGGGCGGAGGGCTCCAGCTGTACCGCGTAGGTGCAGCCCTTCCCCTCCGACAGCTCCATCGGCGTACGGAGCACGCCCCCGCGGATACCGGCGCGGCTCAGCGTCCGCTCCATCCGCTGGGCCAGCGTCACCGACTGTGCGATCAGCAAATAATGTTCCACAGACACTCCTCCTCTCTGCCCATCTTATGCGGAGCGGAGGGAAAGGGACCGTAAGTGCGGCCCCTTAACGGGATATGAACGGGGCGTGCCGTAAAAAATCAGAACCACCGGTCCGGTGGTTCTGATCTTCACGCGTTTACTGCTCCGTCGGGGCGGACTGCTTCTCCTCCGGCAGCTCCCGGCGCACAAAGCTGCCCAGGATGCCGTTGATGAACTTCACCGTCTCCGGCGTCTCATACTTTTTGGCGATCTCCACGGCCTCGTTGATGGAGGCGCCGTTGGGGATGTCCGGCATATACAGGATCTCGAACATGGCCACCCGCATGATGGCGGAGGCCACCAGGGGGATGCGGGCAAAGCTCCATCCCTTGGCGTATTTGGCAATGTAGGTGTCCAGCTCCGCCGCATGCTCCGCCACGCCCTTCACCAGACGGCGAATATAGGCGTCCTGCTTGGCGTTGGGCGCCTCGGTGTACAGGGCGTCCTCCTCCGCCAGAGCGGCGAACTGCTCATTGGTCAGCCGCTGGTCCAGCAGCTGGTCGATGGGCTGGTCCGTGAAATTCATCTCATAAGACAGGTGCACGGCGATCTCCCGTGCGGTGTTTCGTGTCATCTTCTCTCGTTCCTCTCCGGCCCTCAGGCGATGGTGATGCCGCCCACATGGATGTTGACGGCGCCCACGATGCAGCCGGTCATGGCCTCCACGGCGCTCATGACGGCCTTCTGGGCGTTCTCCGCCACCTCGGGAATGGCGACGCCGTACTGCACCATCACATACAGGTCCAGAGATACCGTGTCGCCGGTCATGTCGATCCGTACGCCCCGGGTGCCCTTCTGGGCGCTCTTTTTGTTCACCAGATCGGTGACGCTGCTGCCCATGCCGGTCATCATGCCGGAGATGCCCTCCACTTCCCGGACGGCCCCCACGGCGATGGCGGCGATGACCTCCTCCGCGATATGGATGCTGCCGTTCTCCTCCGGTAGGGTCAGGTAATCCCTGTTCTCACTCATCACGCGATTCGCTCCTTATCCTTTGTACCGGAGCCGCCCGAAGGCGGCACCGTTCCATACTATAGCAAACTTAATATACCATGGACAGGATGAAATTACAACAGGAATTTCGTTGAATTTCCAGCGCCCTCAGTTGGCCGCCATGATCTTGATGCTGCCGGCAGGATAGCCGGTCTCGGATTTCGTGATGTCGGTGATCTTCGCCACGTCCTCTCCGGTGAGTTCTCCGCTGTCCGTGGCCACCACCACGCTGACGCTGTCGTCGTTCATGAAGGCCACGCAGTCCTTGTAACCCTTGGCGGTGACCAGATTCTCGATCTGGGCCTCCGTCAGGGTGTAGGACGCCAGCACCTGGATCCCCTGGGACGCCTCGTTGGCCACGGCCTTGTCGGCGCCCTCCTCCCCCGCCGCCTTCTCCAGCAGGTCGATGGCGTTGTCCCGGGCCTGCTGCCGGGTAAGCCGGGCGGAGGCGAAGTAATCGGAGCCGGTGTAGACGGCCTCACCGTCCCCGCCGTCCGCCGCCAGATCCCCGCCGCCGGAGCCGGCCGCGGCGTCCCCGGTGCCGGACACCAGAGTGGACTGGCCCAGGATCTTGGTCCCCGCCTCCTGGGCGGCGGCCTCCCCGGCCTCTCCGGTGTATTTCCAGTTCAGAAATACGGCGGCGCCCACCAGCACCAGCATGGCGGCCACCACGCCGTTCCGTCTCCAATTTCTCCGCATGGTACGCTTCCTCCTCCATATGACTATTGACATTTTACCACCGTGATCCGATCTGAACTCAGGCCCGTCAGGGCGGACACCGCCTGAGTCACCGCCAGTCTCACCTCCGCGCTGCCGCCGCCCTGACACACCACCAGCGCGCCCCGGTACGTGGGACAGATGTTCCGCGCCACCACCGGCGTATCCCCGCCGCTGCCGGACACCACCACCGTCTCCGACCGCCGGGAGTAGTCGTCCGGCGCGGCCGTCTGGCCGCTGTAGCGCAGCTCCGTGTCCACGGCGAACTCCTGCTGGCCCGTGCTCTCCACGGTCAGCATCAGCTCCAGCTCGCCCACTCCGTCGATCCTGGACAGAATGGCCTCCATCCGTTCCTCCATGTCGTCCGCGGTCTCCGTCCGCGCCGCGGCGGGAGCGGCGGACGCCTCCACCTTTTGGGCGATCCCGTTTCCGGCGGGCCACACCAGCAGCACCACGCCGATGAGCAGCACCAGCAGGACGAATTTGTACTTTCCCCAGAACGTCTGGAATTTCTCCGCTCGCTTATCCGTCTCCATGGAAAACCTGCCTTTCCTCCGGGATCCCCAGCTCCTCCGCGATATACGCCGACAGCGCCGCCGATTTCCCGCAGCTCAGTTCCACGCGGTCCGGGCGAGGCACGCCGTCCTCCCCCGCCGCCGTGGTGACCTCCGCCCGGCAGTTGATGCCCAGGGAGGCCGCTTTGTCCGATATATATGCGGCTGTCCGCTCCGCTATGAGTTCCGACAGCGCATTCTCGTTCTCCGCTTGAAGCTCCGCCTGGCGCTCCTGAACGGCCCGGCTGTAGTCCTCCATGTCCAGGGAAAAGCTATCGGGCCGTAGGCTGGTGATGGGCCGCACCAGCACCGTAAGCAGGAGCAGCCCGCCGGTCATGGAGGCGATCTTTCGCACGGAGCCCTCCGGGATCAGCTTCTCCGCCACCGACAGCAGCACCGCCGTGGCCAGGATGGCCGTCAGCCAGCTTCGCAGGGCCGCGATCATATCCCTTCCCCTCCTCTCACGGCACCACCGCCGCGATGGACGACAGGATGGATACCAACAGCAGCAGCGCGCAGGTGCCGGTCATGCCCAGGATCAGGCCGAAGGCCCCGGCCAGGCCGTCGATGAGTTTGCACAGTCCCGGCGGACCCATGGTCCCTGCCAGGAACGCCGCCAGCTTGTACAGCAGATACTGGATGCCCAACTGTAAAAACGGCAGGGCGCAGATGGCCAGCACCGCCAGCAGTCCGAAGACGCCGATGGTGTTTTTCAGCAGTCCCGCCCCCGCCAGCACGGTCTCCGCGGCGTCGGACAGGATGCCGCCCACCACCGGCACCGTGCCGGAGATGGCGGCCTTGGCCACCTTTACGGCGGCGCTGTCGGCGCTGCCGGAGATGACCCGGGCGATGGACAGATACACCGTGAAGACGATGAGGGACGCGCTCAGCGTCCAGGTGACGGCCTTTTTCAGCATCTCCGCCAGGCTGGACAGCCGTCCGTCGGACAGCATGGCCCCCGCCGTCAGCACGCCGATGTACAGATACGCCAGGGGCAGCAGCAGCCCGTGGATCAGCTGGAGCAGCAGGTCCACGAAGAACACCGTGGTCACCTGCTGGACCGTGGCAGTGCCCAGGGCGCCGGCGGAGGCGGTGGCCGCCGCCAGTGTGGGCAGCAGGACCTTGGAGAAGACGCTCATGGTGTCGATGGTCCCGGTGCCCAGGCCCATCAGGGAGTCCAGGCTCCCGGCGCTGGCCATGGTCACCGACAGCGCCCCCGCCAGGGGCATGAGATCCACTCCGGCGTCCCCGACGCCCTGACGGGCGCCGTCCACCACTCCGCAGAGCAGGACGATCAGCAGCACCATCGCCGCACCACGGACCCGCTCCCGCAGGATGTCCCCGATCTCGCCGGAGACCTTGTCCAGAATGGAGGTCACTCCGAACGAAAACCCCTGGCCGTCCTGAAGATCCGTATCCCGCAGCAGTTCCGACGCCTCACGGGGCAGGGCGTCCGTCAGCTCCTCCGGCACCTCCGCCGCCAGGGCGGGCGCCGTCAGGACCACCAGTGCCAGCAGCAGACACAGCAGCCATTTTTTCATCCGTTCATCAACTCCAGCAGTGTCCGCAATACGGTCCGGAACAGAGGCACCGCCACCAGCAGGGCGCAGACGGTCCCCGCCGTCTCGATGACTGAGGCCAGGGCGGACTCCCCCGCGTCCCGGCACAGGCTGCCGCCCATCTTCACCACCAGGGCGATGCCGATGGTCTTGTACAACGGTGCCAGCAGCTCCCCGTCCACGCCGGTGGCCGCCGACAGCTCCTCCAGGAAGTCCATCAGCTCCTCCAGCAGTCCCGTGAGGCATAGGAACGCCGCCGTCACCGCCGCCAGCGTCAGTAGCATGGCCAGTTCCGGGCTGCCCTTTTTCAGCAGCAGGCCCAGCAGGGCCGCCAGCACGGAGACCGCCGTGATCTGCAATGCCGTCTCCATGGTCAGAAATGGAACAGGGTCTTGACCAGCTCGAACAGGTTGCTGATCTCCTGCACCATCATCATCAGCACCACCACCAGCCCCGCCAGGGTGGTCATCAGCGCCTGCTCCTCCCGGCCGGAGCGGATCAGCAGCTGGTTCAGCACCGCCACCAGGATCCCGATGGCCGCGATCTTGAAAATCAGGTCTACATCCATATCGGCTATCCTCAAATCAGTAAGATGATCAGCAGCGCCGCGCCGGAGAACCACAGGGCCGCCCCCCGTTTCTCCCGCTCCGGCTGCTGCTTCCGCAGATTTTCCAGAGAGGCCGTCAGCGTCCGGCTGACGAGCTGGATCCCCTGACAGGCTCTGGTCTCGTCACCCGTCAGCTTTTCCCCCAGCTCCGCCAGAGCACTCCGGTCCCGCTCCGACAGGGACAGCTCGCCCACGGCCTGCCGCCAGGCAGGCACCAGATCCTCACCCCGCCGCAGCGTCTGGACCACGGTCTGGAAAAACATCCCCACCGGCCCGTCCCGGCGGAGCGCCGCCCGGCTCAGCAGCCGGGGCATGGGCAGACGTTCCAGCCGGATGGCGCCCTCCATCTCCTCCAGGGCGGCCAGCAGCTCCGTCAGCGTCTCCAACGTCTGCCGGAAGGTCCGGCGTCGGTCCATCCACGCCATTCCCCCGGCGGCGAGGATACACAGGCTTCCCAGCAATTTCAGCATGGCAGTTCCTCCACCTGATAGCGCCGCGCCCCGCCGTCCTCCCGGCGGATGACCACAGCCAGGGAGAAGACGCCCGCCGCCAGCAGCTCCGTGTACAGGGGCTTCCGGGTCAGCTCCTCCACCGACGCGGCGTGGATGGTTGCCAGCAGCCCCACGCCGCAGTTGGCGGCCATGGTCATGGCCCGGATGTCCTCCCGGACGGTGATCTCATCCACGGCGATGACCTGGGGATTCATAGCCCGCAGCAGCATGGGGATGGCCGCCGCCTTGGGACAGCCGTCCAGCACGTCCGTTCGGGGACCCACATCCATCTGGGGTTCCCCCTGCCACAGCACCGCCACCTCCCCCCGCTCGTCCGCCAGGGATATCCGCAGACCGGGGCGCTCTCCGCCCCCTTCGGACAGGCATCGGATCAGGTCTCGGAGCAGGGTGGTCTTGCCGCCGCCCGGCGGAGACAGGATCAGCGTGCTTCGGAACTGTCCTTCCCGGAACAGCTGCGGGACCACGTCCTCCCCGACGCCCCGCTTCTCCCGGGCAATGCGGATGGAGGCGGAGGAGAAGTCCCGGATGTTGGCGCACTCCCCCTCCTTCATGACGGCGGAGCCGCACAGGCCCACCCGTCCGCCGCCCCGGATGGAGAGATAGCCCCGCCGCAGCGTCTCCATGGCGGCGTAGCGGGAAAACTCCGTGGCCTGATTGCACAGGGCCTCCAGATCTCCCGGCTCCACGGAGACGCCGGTTGCGTACTCTCCCTCCGGCAGCAGCAGCGTCATGGAATAGCCTGTCCGCAGACGGAATTCCTCCGCCATGGCCCGGTGCTCCCGGGACTCCGCCAGCGCCGCCCGTCGCAGCCGGGAGGGCAGCACCGCCGCAGCCTGTTCATAGCATTCGATGGCTTTGTTTGGTTCCATAGTCTCGTCCCCCTTTGTACATGTTCCACTGTATGAGGGACTTGTCCGGGATATGACAGTGAAAATGCCGCGGGGGATCCCCGCGGCATTCCGGCTCACTGGCAGCAGCAGTAAAAGTTCTTGGTGTCCTCGTAGGTCTCCGGACGGCGGATGGTGTTGGGCGGGAAGAACTCATTGGTGGGGAACTGGATGTTCCGGAACAGGCCGCAGGGGTCCTCCTTGTCGCCGCCGCTGCACTCCTTCTCCGGCATGCAGTAGTCGTACACGGGGATCAGCAGCTGGGAATCCCGCTCCAGCCGGACGATGGAGAACTGTCCCAGGGTCACGTAGATGCGGCGCATATCGCCGCCGGTGGAGAGATCGCCGTCGAAGCAGCTGCTGATGAGGGGCGGGATCTCCGCCAGATCGCAGTCGCAGCGCTGCTCGCAGACGTCGGCGATGTGGGCATCCAGGACGATGGGGTCCACCGCTTCCACCACGGCGATGGGCAGGTTGCTCTTGCGGATCATCTGGGGATCGGGGCCGCCCTCCCGAAGCTCGGAGGAGAAGATCTTTGCGTTCCCCTCACTGCCGAACAGGATGACCCGCTTGTCAAAGACACACAGGCCCTCCACGGGCACAGGGATGGGGCTGGACAGGTAGGCCTGGAGGGTCACGCAGTAAAAGAACCGAAGGTCCACGGTGTAGAAGCCCCGGTTGAAGGTCACCGGCTCCACGTCCACATAGACGTGCAGCAGCCGGGCAGAGCCGCCCTTGACGGACAGGGCGCGGTTGACGATGTCGGCACACTGGAGTTTGGGATAGAAGCGCAGGTCCTCGATGCAGTCTTTGTCACGGCAGGAATCATAGATTTTCTTCGTGTGAATGCAAACTGCCTCACGGATGCCTTCGGGCCCCTCCACAGGGCCGGGCACTACTCTCTCGGGCATTGCAATACCTCCTATTAAGTACTGGAAGAAGATCCCGCTGCCGATGGGCAGCATTCCTCTTTCAGTCCAGTGTATGCCGGGACTGGAAAAGGGTGCGGGCCGGACGAAGAAACCCTCCGCCCGGCCCGGGAATCCATGTATGATCAGGCATCTCAGCTGAAGCTGACAACGCCGCTCCCGCTGTTGATGATGCACACGTAGCTGGTGCCACAGCCCAGGATCAGGGGCTCGCCGCTCTCCGCGGTATAGACAAACGGCTCGTTCCGGGACGCCTTGCTCCACCGGATGGGGATGGCCTTCCCACCGCAGAAATACGTGCCCTCACCGGAGCCTGTGAGCTTCACGGAGAGCCGTCCCTCGCTGTCCAGGACCTGCATGGAGGTCTTCAGCACCAGCACGTTGACGGCGCTCACCTGATCGCCGGTATCGCCGTCCACATACGCCGCGCCGTACTGGCTGATCCGGTAGACGCCGGCGGCGGCATCGTAGTCAAAGAGACCCGTCTTGTAGTTGGAGAATTTCACGGACACATGCTCCGCCGTCTCTCCAGCGGCAGGCGTGCCGTCCTCCGCGAAGTTCTGGGGATAGGCGTACCCGTCCTTCAGCGTCCGCCGGATGCGGCTTCCGTCCAGATATCCGGTGATGTTCTCACCGGAGGTCAGCAGGCTGTGTTCATAGCCCTTGGTCTTCCGGCGCTCCGGGTCCCGCCAGAAGATCCTGGCGTCGCTGCCCCCGTTGACGCCGTCCAGATTGTCCACGTCCCAGGCGGAGATATCCTTGTAGGCGTCGACGCTGCCGCCGGCGTGGACCAGAACGGCGTCATGTCCCAGGGCCAGTTCCAGATAATAGGGCCGGGTGGAGCGGATGCTCCCCAGATCGCCCACGTCATCCAGCGACTGATACACCGCCAGCATTCGGGTGATGCCGCCCTCGGCGGGGACCTCGTAGATGATATCCGCCTTGCTGACGCCGATCTGGGGCTGCGCCTTTTTCAGGTTGTTCAGCATCACCGCCACTGGCCGGACGCCCTCCAAGTCGGGGTCCATGGGCAGACCCGTCAGGGGGTTCTCCACCGTGGGCTCCGGTTCCGGCTCCGGCTCAGGCTCCGGCTCGGGTTCCGGTTCAGGCTCCGGAACGGGCGCGGACAGAGACGACGCCGCCTCCATGGCCGTCAGGGAAGCCGCGGGCGTCTCCTCTTTCCCGCAGGCAGACAGGGACAGCAGCAGAAGACCAGACAGCAGCACACACCAGAAACGCTTTACCACAGGACATTCCCTCTTTCCGTCGAATAGGGTCGAGTGCTGCTCCCATCATATCAAGTTCGGCCCCCCTCCGTCAAGGCGGCCGTGAAAATTCCGTCGTTTCCTCTGTACAAGTGTCGAAAAAGCGGCTATAATGTCTCATTGTCTGAAAGAATTTTTACGATCCGGGAGGGGACGACATGGCAGGCCACGGCTTTATCCATGACAAGCTGGAGATCAAATTTCTGATCCTGTACATCGCGGCGCGGGTGGTGGAGCCTGTGCCCTTCGATACCATGCTGGATCTGACACTGTGCGACGACGCCATCGACTACTTCGACTTCTCCGACTGTCTGGCAGATCTGGTGCGGACGGAGCATCTGACCCTGTCCCAGGACGGGCTTTACGCCATCACGGAGAAGGGTCTGAAAAACAGCCAGATCTGCGAGACCAGTCTCCCCTACTCCGTCCGCCTGCGGTGCGACAAAAATCTGGCGGACTGCAACCGGAAGCTCCGCCGGAAGAGCCAGGTCCGAGCTTCCACCGTCCGGCGGGAGAATGGTACCTTCACCGTGACGCTCTCCCTGTCCGACGATATGGGCAGCGTCATGGACCTGGATCTCATGGTGATCCGGGAGGACATGGCCCGCCAGCTGGAGAAGCGGTTCCTGGACGCCCCGGAGCGGATGTACAGCGAGATCATGCGGGTGCTGCTGTCTTCTGACGGGCAGGACGGAAAAAAATAATTCTGCAATCAAGGCAAATAGCAGCCGCGCCGGGAACATTCCCGGCGCGGCTGTTTCGCTATTTGATGACCACGTTTTCCGGCCCGATGGTCTCCTTCAGCTCCTGGATCAGGGCCTTGTGGAGCAGGACTTCCGTGCCATAGACCTTCCGGGTATCCGCCATGACCATTTTCACCGGCGTGGTGCCGGGGAACATCTGGAACACCAGCTTCATGTGCGCCAGCTCCGGACTGTTTTTCCCGGGAAATTTCAGATACAGCACCTTGCCCGGCAGAATCTTTCCGCCGTACTCGTCCTTGGGCTGCTGCCGTACCGGTGGCTCCTCCGGGAGTGCGGCCTCCCCCAGGGGATAGGCGCTGTCGCAGAGAATCTGGGGCGCCTTCTCGTCCCGGACGGACAGCCTGCCCTTTACTACCACCGCCTGGTTCTCCCGCAGATAGGCGCCGCAGCTGTCCAGCGTCCGGGAGAAGCACAGCAGCTCCATGGAGCCTGTGTCGTCCTCCACCGTCACGTAGGCCATCAGACTGTTGTTCTTGGTGGTCTTGGTCTTGCTGGAGGTGACCACGCCGGCGATGGTGACCCGCTGCTCGTCGGCGAATTTTCTGGGGCCGCCCTCCTGGGTGAAATCCTCCAGAATGGTGCCGATGGCGGGTGCCCTCAGCCGCTTCACCTGCTCCCGGTAGGCGTCCATAGGGTGTCCGGAGAGATAGAGGCCGGTGGTCTCCTTCTCCATGTTCATCAGCTCCATGGGGGAATACTCCTGGATATCCGGCAGGCGTATCTCCTTTACAGTGCTTTTTTCACTGCTGTCTCCGGCAGTCATGGAGAAGAAGTCCAGCTGGCCCTCCACATTCTGGCGGCGGGAGCTGGCAATGGAGTCCATCACCTTCTCATAGACCTGGATCAGCTGGGACCGCTTGGCCCCCAGAGAGTCAAAGGCGCCGGAGCGGATCAGGTTCTCCACCGCCCGCTTGTTCATGTCGGTGCCGGTCATCCGGTCGCAGAAGTCACTGAGAGAGGTGAAGGGGCCGCTCTCCCGCTCCCGTACCACCGCCTGGATGAAGCCCCGGCCGATGTTCTTCACCGCCGCCAGGCCGAAACGGATGCCGCCGTCCTCCACGGTGAAGGTGTCGTAAGAGCGGTTGATATCCGGCGGCAGCAGCCGGATGCCGCAGTCCCGGCACTCGTTGATATAACCGGCGATCTTGTCGGAGTTGTCCAGCACGCTGGTCAGCAGCGCCGCCATGTACTCCTTCGTAAAATGGCACTTGAAATACGCCGTCTGATAGGCTACCACCGCATAGGAGACCGCGTGGGCCTTGTTGAAGGCGTAGTTGGCGAAATCATAGATCTCATTGTAGATCGCCTGTCCCACCGCCTCCGGGACGCCTCGTTTGATGCAGCCGTCGATGCCCCGGGCGGGATCGCCGTGGAGAAAGGTCTCCCGCTCCCGTTCCACATCCTTGGCCTTTTTCTTGCTCATGGCCCGCCGGATCATGTCCGCTTGGCCCAGGGAATAGCCCGCCAGGCTCTGGAAAATCCGGATGACCTGCTCCTGATAGACGATGCAGCCATAGGTGTTGGACAGGATCGGCTCCAGCAGCGGATGCTTGTAAGTCACCAGCGCCGGGTCCTTGGAACAGGCGATGAACCGGGGAATGGAGTCCATGGGGCCGGGCCGGTAGAGGGCGATCACGGCGGTGATGTCCTCGATGCTCTTGGGCTTGAGTCCCACGCACACGCCGGTCATGCCGGTGGATTCGATCTGGAACACGCCGGAGGTCTTGCCCGCGGAGATCATGTCAAACGTCTCCCGGTCGTTTTCCGGGATGTCCTCCAGCCGGAAGCCCGGATGCTCCGCCTGGACCATCTTCACCGCGTCGTCCAGCACCGTCAGGTTCCGGAGGCCCAGGAAGTCCATTTTCAGCAGGCCCAGTTCCTCCAGGGTGGTCATGATATACTGGCAGACCACGGCATCGTCGTTCCTGGCCAGGGGCACGTACTCGTACACCGGCTTCTTGGTGATGACCACGCCGGCGGCGTGGGTGGAGGCGTTCCGGGGCATGCCCTCCAGCTTCCGGGCGGTGTCGATGAGCTTTTTCACCCGCTCGTCCGCCTCGTACAGGTCGCTGAGGGGCTTGCTGAGCCGCAGGGCATCGTTGAGGGTGATGTGCAGGGTGTTGGGCACCTGCTTGGCGATGGCGTCCACGTCGGCGTAGGGCATTCCCATCACCCGGCCCACGTCCCGGATGACGCCCCGGGCCGCCATGGTGCCGAAGGTGACGATCTGGGCCACATGGTCGTCTCCGTACTTCCGGCGGACGTAGTCCACCACCTCGCCCCGGCGGGTATCGCCGAAGTCCATGTCGATATCCGGCATGCTCACCCGCTCCGGGTTCAGGAACCGCTCGAAGTACAGACTGTACTTCATGGGATCGATGTCCGTGATCCGCAGGCAGTAGGAAACCATGCTGCCGGCCGCGCTGCCGCGGCCGGGGCCCACGGGGATCTGCCGGCTCTTGGCGTAGCGGACGAAATCGGAGACGATGAGGAAGTAGTCGGTGAAGCCCATCTTCTCGATCATGTCCAGCTCGTATTCCAGCTGCCTGCGGTACTCCGGATTCCCGTCGCCGTACCGCTCCCGATAGCCCTGATCGCACAGCTCCTTCAGATAGGTGCAGGAGTCATAGCCCGGCGGCAGCTGGAATTCCGGCAGATGGTACTTGCCGAAGGTGAACTCCACATTGCACCGCTCCGCGATGCGGGCGGTGTTCTCCAGCGCGTCCTCATAGCCGCCGAACAGGGCCGCCATCTCCTCCTCCGACCGGAGATAGAAGTTCTGGGGCTCGTAGCGCATCCGGTTCTCGTCATCCACGGTCTTGCCGGTCTGGATGCACAGCAGGATGTCGTGGGCCTCGGCGTCCTCCTGCCGGAGATAGTGGGCGTCGTTGGTGCACACCAGAGGGATACCCGTCTCCTGATGGATGCGGAGCAGCGCCTGGTTGACCACCGCCTGGTCCCGGATGCCGTGGTCCTGCAGCTCCAGATAGAACCGGTCCGGACCGAAGACGTCCCGCATCTGGAGAGCGTAGGCTTTGGCGTTCTCGTACTCGCCGTTCCGCACCATCCGGGGGATCTCACCCGCCAGACAGGCGGACAGGGCGATGAGGCCGCCGCTGTGCTCCTTCAGAAGGGCCATGTCGATGCGGGGCTTGATGTAGAAGCCCTCCGTCCAGGCCATGGAGACCATATAGCTCAGGTTGCGGTAGCCCTCCTCGTTCTCGCACAGCAGCACCAGATGGCGGCTCTCTGCGTCAAACTCATGGACCTTGTCGAACCGGGAGCGACCCTTGGGTGTCATGTACACCTCGCAGCCGATGATGGGCTTGACGCCCTCGGCCTTGCAGGCCCGGTAGAAGTCGATGACGCCGTACATGACACCGTGGTCCGTGATGGCGCAGGCGGTCTGGCCCATGGACTTCACCACTTTGGGCAGGTCCCGGATGCGGCAGGCGCCGTCCAGCAGACTGTACTCCGTATGAACGTGTAAATGGACGAAGGACATGGGAACGCTCCTATTCTCTCATTCTCTCAAAAGATTCTCCCGGATAAAGGCCAGAGTTTCCTCCCGGGACCGGCATCCAAACAGCGGGGTGAGCTTCGTCAACACCAGCCAGCCCAGTCCGCCCCACAGGAGGACGCAGACCGTCAGGACCGTTACAGCGTACACACTGACGCCGGTAAAAGACAGTCCCAGCAGAAATGCCGCCGCCATGGCGCCCAGCACCGTGTTCCGCATGGCTGCGGTGGGACCGAAGCCGCCAGAGAGACGGCACCCCGTCTCCGACGCCGTCAGCTCTCCCGCAAAGGGCAACTGGGGCTTCATCTGCCAGGCTCCGCCGGTCTTCAGCAGACAGAACCGTCCATCCGGCAGCAGTTTGCAGAAGACCTGATGCTCCTCCCAGGCCCAGCCGAATTTCATAGGCCGGGCCAGGACCCGCAGACGGGCACGCACCCGTTCCGGAGAGAGCTGGCTGGAAAACTCGTATCGCTTCATCGCCGGCTCTCCTCTCCTGTGACGGAAAATCGCGGCGTTTTCAGCCCCGCTCCGCCAGCATCTCTTCCACGATCTCCACGGCAGTGACGACCATGATGCTGCAGTGGCCGGTCAGGCCCATAGCCTTGGCGGCAGGGGTGGTGTCATCGGGGGTAAACTTGCTTTTCAACAAATCCCGGCACCGCAGGGCACCGAACTTCTCAAAAAACCGCTTCTGCAGTTCCTTGCTGAGGACCACCGTCCGCTTTTTGCTGCCCATGGGATCAGCGGCGTCCACCGGGGTCAGCATCCCCAGGACCATGACGGCGCCCGTGATGGCGCCGCACAGCTCTCCCGTGCCCGCGCCGCCGCCGAAGCCTCCGCCGATATCGAAGCTGGCCTGTTCGCTCAGACCCGTCAGATCCGAAAAAGCCGCCAGCACGCTCTGACAGCAGTTGAATCCCCGCTTGTGATAGCTGTCGGCAAGTTCAAAGCGTTTCACGCTCATGGTTATCTTTCTCCTTTTATCAATACAGCGTCAATTCTCTGTACTGCAATCTCTATCCGGTATTTTTCCTTTACAGCTCTTCCGCCAGGTCCATCAGCTTCCGGAGACGGTGGTTCAGGCAGGATTTCGTCACCGGCGGGTCGAACTCCTCCGCCAGCTCGCTGAGGGTCAGCTCCGGATTCTTCTCCCGGAGGGACGCCGTCTGCTGGAGCCTGTCCGGCAGGCGCTCCAGCCTTCCGGCGGTGCGGAGCTTCCGGATGGCCTCCAGCTGCTCCTGGGAGGCCGCCACCGCCTTGTCCACATTGGCGCTGTCGCAGTTCAGACGGCGGTTGACGCTGTTCCGCAGGTCTTTCTCCAGCTTGGCGGACATGACGTTCATGGCCGCCACCGGTGCGCCGATGAGGGTCAGAAAGTCCTCGATGTGCTCGCTCTGCTTGAAATAGGTCACGTAGCCGCCGTTCCGGCTCACCGCCTTGGGGGTGAAGCCGGTCTCCCGCAGCAGCACCTCCAGCTCCCGGCTCACCTGCATATGGGAGGTGGCCAGCTCCAGATGATACCGCTTCAGCGGGTCCGTGATGCTCCCTCCGGCGAAGAACACGCCCCGGAGGAAGGACGCCCGGCAACAGGGCTCCTCCAGCAGGCCGAAGTTGATGTGGAGCACCAGATTCTGCTGGGGATCGTAGCCCAGCAGGTTGATGATCTTATCCAGCTTCTCCCGCTCCGTGATCTGGAAGACCAGCTTGCCCGTCTGTCCGGCGCCGCTGCCGTCCTCCCCGCCGGCGCTGCCGGACCGGAGCTGCTCCGGCTCCGGACGGCGGTCGAACTTCAGTCCAAAGGCCCGCTGAAACAGCTTGGGGAGCCGGCCCGCGAACTGGGGATTCTCCGTGATGATGCGGACCTCGGCGGAGTTGAAGGTGTTGCAGTACAGCAATATCCCGTAGGCCTCCGCCCGGGCGCAGCAGGTTTTCTGAACGGAGAGCCTGCACAATTCGTTCTTGGTATCGTAGGAAAAGGACATCCCGCCCTCCTTTCACATGGCCGCGTGTTACTGTTTCTCCTCCGCCTGGTAGTTGTCGGACCGGCTGTACCGCGTGCCGGCGATGCGGATGCCTCTGGCGGCGTGGAGCAGGATCAGCTCCCGGGCCAGATGGCCGGGGTCGTGGCGGACAAAGCCGTCCCGCACGGTGGCGATGGGCCGGAGGATCACCTCCACCCCCAGCTTTCCGCACTCCTCCAGATCGCACCGGATGGGCTCCGCGCCCTCCTGGGCGTACCGCTCCGCCACGCCCTTGGGGATGGGGGAGGAGTTGGTCAGGCAGATGTCAAAGAGCCCGGGAGCTCCGTGCTGGAACAGGGCCCGGATGTGGTCGGAGACGGTGTAGCCCTCCGTCTCCCCCTCCTGGGTCATGACGTTGCAGACATAGACCTTCATGGCGTCGGCCGCCTGAATAGCCTCCACGATGCCGCTGACCAGCAGATTGGGGATGATGCTTGTGTACAGGCTGCCGGGCCCCAGGACGATCATGTCCGCGTCATGGATGGCCTGGACGGCCTCCGGCAGCGCCTGGGGACGCTCCGGCAGCAGGCGCACCCGGCGGATGCGGCAGTCCTGCTCCTTCTTGCAGTAGAAGATCTTGGACTCCCCCACCACCGTGGCGCCGTTCTCAAACTCCGCCTCCAGCTGGACATCGGCGGTAGTCACCGGCAGCACCCGGCCCGTGATGGCCAGGACCTCGCTCATGCGGCTCACCGCCACGTCGAAGGAGGGCGAGATGCCGTTCAGCGCCGCCAGAAACAGGTTGCCGAAGCTCTGGCCCGCCAGGGAGCCGTCGGAGAAGCGGTAGTGCATCAGTTCGCTCATCAGCGGCTCCGTGTTGGCCAGGGCCTCCATGCAGTTGCGGATGTCCCCCGGCGGGGGCATCCCCAGGTCCTGGCGCAGCATTCCGGAGCCGCCGCCGTCGTCCGCCACCGTGACGATGGCGGTGATGTTCTCCGTGTAGTTTTTCAGACCCCGCAGCATGGTGGACAGGCCGTTGCCGCCGCCGATGACGGCGATGCGGGGGCCGTGTACCCGGGGGACCCGGTAGGAAAATCGTTCATCCGGCATAGCGTTTCCTCCTCATCCGCCGCGGCCCATGTCCCGGTGGTTCTCCGAGACATGATAGCCCAACTGGCGGATGTACGCCGCCAGGGCCCGCGCCACGGAGACGGACCGATGGTGTCCGCCGGTGCAGCCCACGGCGATGACCAGCTGGGTCTTCCCCTCCTCCGCGTACAGCGGCAGGGAGAAGGACAGCAGGTCCTCCAGCTTTTTCAGGTAGTCGTTGGTCTGGGGAAAGCTGAACACATAGTCATAGACCTCATGGTCCATACCGGTCTTATCCCGCAGATCCTCGATGTAAAAGGGGTTCGGCATGAAGCGGACGTCGAACACCAGGTCGGCGTCCATGGGCAGGCCGTATTTGAAGCCGAAGGAGGTGACGCTGACCGTCATGCCGCCCCGCTCCCCCTGGGTGTCGAACAGCCGCAGCAGCTCGCCCCGGAGTTGCGCCGTGGAGAGGCGGGAGGTGTCGATGACAAAGTCCGCCTGGGCCCGCACCGGGGCCATGACCTCCCGCTCCCGCCGGACGGCTGCCTCCAGGGACACGCTGTCGCTGCACAGGGGATGGCGGCGGCGGGTCTCCTTGTACCGCTTGATGATGGTCTCCTGGTCCGCCGTCAGGAACAGCATCCGGCAGGAGCCGTCCATTCGCCGCAGCTTCTCCAGCACGTCGTACAGCTCCGTGGAGGAGCTGGCGGTGCGGACGTCGTACACCAGAGCCACCCGGTCATAGCGGCTGCCCACGCCGGCGGCGCAAAACTCCGCAAATTTCAGCATCATCACCGCCGGCATGTTGTCCACGATATAAAAGCCCATGTCCTCCAGAAAGGAGGCGGCCTTGCTCTTTCCGGCACCGGACAGGCCGGAAATGATCAGAATTTCCAAAGTAAACTCCCCCATGCGCCCAATGGCGCCAAAATCAGAGAAAAGACCTCCGTTTCGGAGGTCTCACCCTCTCTGCCGCGGCGGACTCAGTCCACCAGCTTTACCTCCGGCTCCAGCCGGACGCCCTTTTCCGCGTACACCCGGTCCTGTACCTGCCAGATCAGCTCCAGCACGTCGGCGGCGGTGGCGCCGCCCCGGTTAATGATGAAGCCCGCGTGCTTCCCGCTGACCTGGGCGCCGCCCACCGTCAGTCCCTTCAGGCCGCACTGGTCGATGAGCGTCCCGGCGTAATAGCCCTCCGGACGCTTGAAGGTGCTGCCGGCGCTGGGGTATTCCAGGGGCTGGCTGGCCTTCCGGCGGGCCATCAGGTCCTCCATCTCCGCCCGGATGGCGGCGCCGTCTCCCGGCGTCAGATCGAACTCCGCGTACAGCACCGCCGCCTCCGGATGGTCGGAGAACAGACTGTGCCGGTAGCCCAGATCCAGCTCCGGGACGGACAGCGTCCGTACACCCTCCTCCGGGAACAGGGCCGTCACAGAGCGCAGCACCTGCTTCAACTCCCCGCCGTAGGCCCCGGCGTTCATGCACACGCCGCCGCCCACCGTGCCGGGAATGCCGTGGGCGAAGGCCAGACCGGCCAAGCCGTTTTTCTGGGCGAAATCCGCCAGCCGCGCCAGCGGCACGCCCGCCGCCGCCCGGATGGTGGTCTTCCCCGTCTTCTCAAGGCTGTTCATCTCCGAGGTGCAGATCACCAGCCGGTCCAGACCGGCGTCGGGCACCAGCAGATTGGTGCCGTTGCCGATGACCAGCGGACGCGCGCCGCATTCCCGTGCCAGACTGACCAGCAGCACCAGCTGCTCCCCACTGGCCGGGAAGGCCATCCGCCGGGCGGGACCACCCACCCGGAACGACGTGTGCCGGCTCATGGGCTCCTCCGCCGTCATCCGCAGATCCGGCAGATCCCGCCCGATCCTCTCATCCAATGCCTTGTACCAATCCATAGGGTCTCCTCCAAAAAAGTCTCAGATCACCCGGTCCAGCATCGCCGCGCCGATGATGCCCGCGTCGTTGCCCAGCTCCGCCCGGACGACCTCCGTATACATATCGCTGTGGTGGCCGTAGCATTTCTCCGCCACCAGCTTTTGCAGCGGCCGGAGCAGCAGCTCCTCCGGCGCGGCGGCCACGCCGCCGCCCAGTGCCAGTATGTCCGGCTGGAGCAGATTGATCACATCCGTGACCCCCGCCGCCAGATAGTCCACATACCGGGCACAGACCTCCAGCGCCGCCGGATCGCCCCGGAGCGCCGCCTGGAAGGGCGTCCGTCCGTCCACGGCGCCGTTCTCCGCCGCCACGGCGTGGAGCAGGCTGTCCGGATGGGCCTCCATGGCCGCCCGGGTCTGACGGATCAGGGCCGTGGCGGAGCCGTACTGCTCCCAGCAGCCCCGGCGGCCGCAGTTGCACAACGCGCCGTCCCGTTCCACCAGAATATGGCCCACCTCTCCGGCGGCGCCCATGCCGGTGTACAGCCGTCCGTTCAGGATCAGCCCGGCGCCGATGCCGGTGCCCAGCGTCACCACGATAAAGTTCCGGGTGCCCCGGCCCGCACCGCAGAAATACTCGCCCACGGCGGCGCAGTCCGCGTCGTTGCCCAGCAGCACCGGCAGATCCAGATGCCGGCGGAACAGCGTCTCCACGCCGATATTTTTCAGCGGGATATTGGCGGTGTACAGGATGTCTCCCCCGGAGACGGCGCCGGGGACGCCCATGCCCACAGACCGGACACTCTCCGCGGGCACGCCCGCCGCCTCCATCGCCCGCCGGGCCAGGGACGCCAGGGTCTCCGCGAAGGTCTCCGGGTCACGGAAGCGCAGCGGCTCCCGGACCGCCGCCAAAATGCGGCCATCGTCGTCCACCAGACCGGCCTTCAGATTCGTGCCGCCGATGTCAATGCCGATATTCATCCATATGTCACCTCTGACAGATCATGTTTCCGGTTTACGCCTTGCCCTCCGCACGGAGGTCCACCTTCCGGGCCAGCTCCTCGGCGGCGTTGTAGCCGTAGCGGCGGTGGCGGTTGTTCATGGCCGCCACCTCCACGATGCTGGCCAGGTTCCGGCCCGGCCGCACGGGGATGGTGACGCAGGGCACCTGAATGTCCAGGATCTCCGTGAAATGGTCCTCGATGCCCAGACGGTCGTAGAACTTGGTGTTGTCCCACTGCTCAAAGTGGACCACCAGGTCCAACTGGGACTCGGTCTTGATAGCCCGCATACCGAACAGCTGGCGCACGTCGATGACGCCGATGCCCCGCAGCTCGATATAGTGGCGGATGACCTCCGGCGCGGTGCCCATCAGCTGGTTGGAGATGCGCCGCAGCTCCACGGCGTCGTCCGCCACCAGACGGTGGCCCCGCATGATCAGCTCGATGGCGGCCTCGCTCTTGCCGATGCCGGAGTCGCCGGTGATCATGACGCCCTCGCCGTAGATGTCCAGCAGGACGCCGTGGCGGGTGACGCAGGGGGCCAGTTCCCGGTTCAGATATTCAATGGTGTGGCTGGTGAAGTCCACCGTGGTCTCCGGTGTGCGGAGCAGCGTCCTCTCGTGCTCCGTGGCGCTCTCCATGCACTCCGGGAAGCACTCCAGATCCCGGGCGATGACCAGCGCCGGGATATCGTAGAGGAACAGATCGTCAAAGCATTTTTTCCGGTCCGCGCTGTCCAGCGCCTTCAGGAACATGAACTCCGCCTTGCCGATGACCTGAAGGCGGCGTGGGTCAAAATAGTCATAAAAGCCCTGGAACTGCAGGCCAGGACGATTCACGTCCGTGATGGAGAGCTGCGCCTCGTCAAAGTCCTCTCCCCGATGCAGGACCTCCAGGGAGAAGGCCTCAATGAATCTGGTGATCTTAATGCCGCTGTGGGTCATACGCCCAGCCCCTTTCTCATTCCCGCGCCCCGTTTCCGGACGGCGCTCTTGAAAGTTATTATATATGAAACCGCCTCTTTTCGCAACACCTTCCCCCCTCTTTTCCCGGCCGTCAGAAGCCCTTGGGATCCCCGAAAAAAATTTTTCGTGGAATTGAAAATTTTGCTTGCATTTTTCGAGTTTTTCTGTTATCATATCACACGTGCCTGTTTGGGCACACGGATTTGAGTACAGCAAGGAGGTGCAACGGATGGCTAAATGCGAGTTTTGCGATAAGGGTGTGACCTTTGGCATCAAAGTCTCCCACTCTCACAGACGTGCCAATCGTCCCTGGAAGCCCAATGTGAAACGTGTCAAGGCTGTTGTCGACGGTACGCCTCGCCATGTATATGTTTGTACCCGGTGCCTGCGTTCCGGCAAGGTTACCCGTGCAATCTGAACCACAAACAAGATCCCGAACCTCCCGGTTCGGGATTTTTGTTGCCCATTTCTCTCCGAGGAGGCCGCCCCATGGAACACTTCTGTCCCTGCCGGAACACCGCCTGCCGCTGCCATCCCTCCAACCACGACCAGGGCTGCTCCCTGTGCATTGAGAAGGAGCTGCGGAAGCGGGAGATCCCCAGCTGCTTTTTTGACTTCGTCATCGACCCCGGCGAGACGGTGGAGGACTGCTCCATGGAGGCCTTCGCCCGCCGGGTGCTGGCCCGGGATGCCGAGCGGCGGAACCAAAAGCCATAACAGAAGAAACGGCCCGGACGGTTTTCCCGTCCGGGTCCTTTTTATAGTTGATTCTCTTGTATGCCGGTATCATTTGCCCGGATAGGTCCAGCCGTTCTCCAGCTCGCCCTTTTTGGAGCGGGTCATCAGGTCCCGGACCACGTTCCGGACCTCCTGTCCCTGATACAGAACCTCGTAGGCGCAGCGGCAGATGGGCATCTCCACGCCCTCACGCTCCGCCAGCTGGTGAACGCTCTCCGCGGCGTAGTAGCCCTCCACCACGGCGCCCACCTGCTTCATGGCCTCCTGGGCGCCCATGCCCTGGCCGATGAGGATGCCCGCCCGGCGGTTCCGGGAGTGCATGGAGGTGCAGGTGACGATCAGGTCACCCATGCCCGCCAGACCGCCGAAGGTCTGCCGGTCACCGCCCAGCTTCTCCCCCAGACGGGCGATCTCCGCCATGGCCCGGGTCATCAGCAGAGCCTTGGTGTTGTCCTGATATCCCATGCCGTCGCAGGCACCGCAGCTGAGGGCCACCACGTTTTTCAGCGCGCCGGCCAACTCCACGCCCACGATGTCCGGGCTGGTGTAGATGCGGAAATAGTCGTTCATGAAGGCGTCCTGCACAAACCGGGCCGCCGCCTCATCCTCGCAGGCGGAGACACAGCCCGTGGGCAGTTTGATGCTCACTTCCTCTGCGTGGGAGGGGCCGGAAAGGGCGACCACTTTACACTTATCCCCGGTGGCCTCCCGGACGATCTGGCTCATACGGAGGTTGGTGTCCCGCTCGATGCCCTTGGACACGGACACCAGCACCGTCTCCGGACGGAGGAAAGGCGCGGCCTTCCCCATGGTGTCCCGCACCGCGAAGGAGGGGCTGGCGGAGACCACCAGATCCGCGTCCGATACCACGGAGATGTCAGATGTGATCTTCAGTTTCTCCGGCAGACGGACGCCCTTCAGCAGGGGATTCTCCCGTTGCTCCGCCAGGAGCGCCGCCTTTTCGGGGCTGTGGGACCACAGGGTGACATCGTGGCCGTTATCGCACAGGACCATGGCCAGGGCCGTGCCCCATCCGCCGCTGCCTAATACTGCTGCTTTCATTTACCGTCCTCCGTTTTTTCCTTGCGATGCAGGGTGAATTTGCTCTCATTGCCGTGGAGCAGCCGTTTGATATTGCCCCGGTGCTTCCACACCACCAGCCCGCCCAGTATCAGGGCAATCGTGAAAATCACCGGGTCCCGGTACACATACAGGGAGATGAACGGGAACGAGGCTCCCGCCCACACAGACCCCAGTGATACGTACCGGGTCAGGACGGCCAGGATCAGGAAGCCGCCCCAGACCACCAGCGCCACACGCCAGTCGATCATAATGGCGATGGTGCCGCCGGAGAGGATGCCCTTGCCACCCCGGAAATGGAACATGCAGGGGAACATGTGGCCCAGCAGGCAGAACAGCGCCGTCCAGTATTTGCCGAACAGGACGCTGTCCGCCATATGTCCGAAAATACTCACGGCAGGAAACAGGCCAAAGGCCCACATGCCCAGCAGGACGGCCAGGATCGCCTTCAGCACGTCGCACAGAATGACCACGGCGGTCAGCGGGCCGCCGAAGACGCGATGGAAATTGGTCAGGCCAGCGTTGCCGCTGCCGTGGTTCCGGACATCGTCCCGCAGGATATACTTGGAGACGATGACCGCGCCGTTGAAGCACCCCAGGAAGTAGGACGCGGCAGCGGTCCCTCCGAATAGCAAGAAGATCAGCAGCCACCAATTTTCCATGGTCTCAGTCCTCCTTGTCGCCCTTCTGCCGGACGGAGAGGATGATGGGCGTCCCCGTCAGGTCGAATGTGTTGCGGATGCAGTTCTCCAGATACCGCCGGTAGGAGAAGTGGAACAGCTTCGCGTCGTTGCAGAATACCACGAAGTGGGGCGGGCGGATGCCCACCTGGGTCATATAGTAGATCTTCAGGCGGCGGCCCTTGTCCGTGGGGGGCTGGACCCGGGTCTGGGCGTCCGCCAGGACGTTGTTCAGCATGCCGGTGGTGATGCGCATGGACGCCTGATTGCTGACGGCCACGATGAGGTCGAACAGCTTGTCCACCCGCTGGCCAGTCTTGGCGGAGATGAACAGGATGGGGGCGTAGGTCATGAAGGCCAGACCCTTCCGGACGTCCTCCGTCATGCGGTCCATGGTCTTGCCGTCCTTCTCCACCAAGTCCCACTTGTTCACCACGATGATGCAGGCCTTTCCGGCCTCATGGGCCATGCCCGCCACCTTGGTGTCCTGCTCCGTGACGCCCTCGGTGGCGTCGATGAGGATCAGGCACACGTCCGCCCGGTCGATGGCCATGGTGGCCCGGAGGACGCTGTACTTCTCGATGTCCTCCTCCACCTTGGACTTCCGCCGCATACCGGCGGTGTCGATGAACACGAAGGTACCCCTGTCGTTGGTGAACCGGGAGTCGATGGCGTCCCGGGTGGTGCCGGCCACGTCGGAGACGATGACCCGCTCCTCCCCCAGGATCTGGTTCACCAGGGAGGACTTGCCCACGTTGGGCTTGCCGATGAGGGCCACCTTGATGGCGTCGTCCTCTTCCTCCTCCTGGTCCTCCGGCGGGAAGTACTGCACGCAGGCGTCCAGCAGGTCGCCGGTGCCGTGGCCGTGGACGGCGGAGACGGCGATGGGATCGCCCAGGCCCAGGTTGTAGAACTCGTAGAAATCCGGGTCCGGCAGGCCGGTGGAGTCCATCTTGTTCACCGCCAGAACGATGGGCTTGCCGCTGCGCAGCAGCATATTGGCCACCTCATGGTCCGCGGCGGTGACACCGGTCTTGATGTCTGTCAGAAACACGATGACTGTGGCGTTCTCCACGGCGATCTGCGCCTGCTGGCGCATAAAGCTCAGGATCTGATCGTCGGTCCGGGGCTCGATGCCGCCGGTGTCCACCAGGGTGAAGGTCCGGCCGTTCCAGTCCGTCTCCCCGTAGATGCGGTCCCGGGTGACGCCGGGGGTATCCTGCACGATGGAAAGCCGTTTTCCGATCAGTTTGTTGAACAGCAGGGACTTTCCCACATTGGGGCGTCCCACAATGGCAACGATTGGTTTCATTTTCTCACTTCACTTCTGTCTGTATTGTTTTCGTTCTCTCCGCCCCTTGCAGCCGGGGCCGCGAAGCAGGAAAATCCGAATGTGTCGGGAGCATGGACGCTCCGCGTCTCTCTCCATTCCGTATTATACCCGCTCACGGGCGGGATAGCAAGGCAAAAAGCAAGGAGGGAAGTGATCTTCCCTCCTTTTGACGCGTTTCTGTGTAAAATTTTACTTCGCGACCACAGACTTGACGGTCTTGACCTCACGGCCCTTGTAGCTGCCGCACTCGGGGCACATTCTGTGGGGCAGATGCAGCGCGCCGCACTTGGGGCAGGCAACGAGACCAGGAGCTGCCAGCTTCCAAACGGAGCTACGCCGCTTATCACGTCTTGCTTTGGATACTTTTCCCTTGGGGACTGCCATGTTTGACACCTCCTTGATCTTCAAAAGCAGCAGACGCCGCTCTTAATTTATGGCTCTTCACTGTTCTCCAGAAGCTTCGCCAGCGCCGCCAGACGGGGGTCCATCTCCTTTTTGCAGGAGCAGGGACCCAGATTCAGGTCGGCGCCGCACTTGGGGCACAGCCCCTTGCAGTCTTCCGAGCACAGGGTCTTGGTATCCATTCCGAGGATGAACGCCGTCCGGGCCAGATCCTCCACGTCCACGAACTCTCCGTTTTCCAGCAGGACGATCTCGTCGTCGTCTTCGTTCTGCTTCTCCTCTGCCAGCAGGCAGCCGTAGGAGACCTCCTGTTCGCGGCGGAACGCCTTGGCACAGCGGTCGCACACACAGTCCAGCGTCGACCAAGCCCGGAGCGACAGCTCCAGCATCCCGGCAGTGTTCCGCACCTCGCCCTCCACCTGCACCGGCTCCTGAATGGGCCGGCTGCCGCCGAAGTCCACATCGGAGAGATCCATGGCAAATTGGAAGGGAAGACGCTTTCCCGGGGTATTCAGAATGGAACGAATGCTGAACTGCATAGTACACCTCGCAATGACACGGCTATTATTATACTGGACTGGTCGCCGCTTGTCAAACATTATTTTTATTTTTTCTTGCAAATCTTTAAAAAGTTGTTAGAATACCCTTATACTACCCATCGTGGACAAGGGTATCTGTTGGAGGGCCATCATGCGGGAGATCACCATTCAGAAAAATGACGCCGGACAGCGGCTGGACCGGTTCGTGGCAAAGGCGCTGCCGCTGCTCCCCCCTGCCCTAATGCAGAAATACATCCGTCTCAAGCGCATCAAGGTCAACGGGAAGGGCTCCCAGCGGGACGTGCGGCTGGCGGAGGGCGACATCCTCCAGCTGTATATCAATGACGAGTTCTTCGACCAGCCCACGGAGGAAAACCGCTTCCTCTCCATCTTCAAGCCCCAGCTGGACATCGTCTACGAGGACGACAACCTGCTGCTGGTGAACAAGCGCCCCGGCCTGGTGGTCCACGCCGACGAGACGGAGAAGGTCAACACCCTGGTGAATCACATCCAGGCGTATCTCTATCAGAAGAAGGAGTGGAGTCCCAAGTGGGAGAACTCCTTCGCCCCGGCCCTGTGCAACCGCATCGACCGGAACACCGGCGGCATCGTCATCGCCGCCAAGAACGCGGAGGCCCTGCGGATCATCAACGATAAGATCCGGGACCATGAGCTGCGGAAGTCCTATCTCTGCGTCACCATAGGCCGTCCCAAGCCCGCCGAGGGCAAGGTGGAGGGCTTTCTGCTGAAGGATGAGAAGAAGAAAGAGGTGTCCTTCTACCGCAAGCCCGTCCCCGGCGGCAAAAAGGCCATCACTTTCTATAAGACCCTGGAGACCCGGGGCCAGCTGTCCCTGGTGGAGTGCGAGCTTCTGACGGGGCGCACCCATCAGATCCGGGTGTCCATGGCGGAGCTGGGCCATCCTCTTCTGGGCGACGGGAAGTATGGAAACGGCCAGATCAACCGAAAATACGGGGAGACCCGCCAGGCTCTGTACTCCTACCGTCTGGCCTTCGATTTCACCACGGACGCGGGTGCCCTGGAATACCTGCGGGGCAAGGTGTTCATCGTATCGGACATTCCCTTTCAAAAGAAGTATTTTTCGTAAGGGATATCCCTTGACTTTTCGGGACATTTCTTTTATAGTTCTATATTGCCGAATTTCGACGAGAAAGGTTCCCCCTCAACAGAGAAAAGAGGCTGGATTTCACAAAAAATTTATTTGAAATGGGGGAGGATACATGGCAAAGGAGTTGATTCGCCTGTGGAACCTCTGCATGGCGTTCGACGACGAACAGGTTTTGAACAACCTGAATCTCTACATTAACGACAAAGAGTTCCTCACACTTCTTGGACCCAGCGGGTGCGGTAAAACCACCACGCTGCGTATTATTGGCGGCTTCACGACACCTACGTCGGGAGACGTCCTGTTCGACGGTGTGAGGATTAATGCTGTCCCGCCCTATCAGCGGCAGATCAACACCGTCTTCCAGAAATACGCGCTGTTCCCGCACCTCAACGTGTTCGAGAACATCGCCTTCGGACTGCGGATGAAGAAGATCCCCGACCCCGCCGATCCCTCCGGCAAGCGGATGGTGAAGCTGGACGAGAAGGAGATCGAGCGCCGCGTCAGCGAGATGCTGGAGATCATCAGCCTCAAGGGCTTCGAGCACCGCAAGCCCGACGCTCTCTCCGGCGGCCAGCAGCAGCGGGTGGCCATCGCCCGGGCCCTGGTGAACCGGCCCAAGGTGCTGCTGCTGGACGAACCCCTGGGCGCCCTGGACCTGAAGCTCCGGAAGGACATGCAGATAGAGCTGAAGAAAATTCAGCAGCAGGTGGGCATCACGTTCATCTACGTCACCCACGATCAGGAGGAGGCCCTCACCATGTCCGACACCATCGTGGTGATGGACAAGGGCTCCATCCAGCAGATCGGCACGCCGGAGGACATCTACAACGAACCGAAAAACGCCTTCGTGGCGGACTTCATCGGCGAGTCCAACATCATCGACGGCATTATGGTGGAGGACAATCTGGTGCAGATGTACGGCCGCAGGTTCCCCTGTGTGGACGGCGGCTTCGCCCCCAACGAGCCGGTGGACGTGGTCATTCGTCCCGAGGACATTGACATCGTCCCCGTGGACCAGGGCCAGCTGACGGGCACCGTCACCAACGTCACCTTCAAGGGGATGCAGTACGACATCATCGTGGATTTCCGGGGCTTCAAGTGGCTGATCCAGACCACGGACCACTCCCCGGTGGGCGCCCGCATCGGCGTGAAGATCGATCCCGACGGCTTCCACATTATGAAAAAGAGCGCCTATTCCGGGAAGTTCGGCGACTACAGCTCCTACAGCGACGAGTACGACGAGCTCTCCGACGCGGCGGAGGAATCCGCGGACGCGGATGCGGAGGACGGCGGCCATGAAGAATAAGGCTCTGGCCATCCCCTATGTGATCTGGATGGCAATCTTTGTGGTGGCGCCTCTGATCCTGGTGGTCTTTTACGCCTTTACCGCCAAGAGCGGCGGCTTTACCCTGGAGAATTTCTCCCGGATGGCCGGCTATCTGCCGGTGTTCACCCGGTCCTTCCTTCTGGCGCTGATCGCCACCGCTATCTGCCTTCTGGTGGGATATCCCATCGCCTATCTGATGACCCGGGAGGGGCCCGGCTTCCGCCGCATCGCCGTGACGCTGATCATGCTGCCCATGTGGATGAACTTCCTGCTGCGGACCTACTCCTGGATGTCCATTCTGGAGAACACCGGCCTGCTGAACACCCTGTTCCAGAAGATCGGCCTCATCGACCTGTGGAACGCCATCGCCATCCACTTCGCCGCCGATCCCGCCGCCTACAAGCCCATCTCCTACTTCCCCATGATCAACACTCAGGGCGCCATTGTGCTGGGCATGGTGTACAACTTCCTGCCCTTCATGATCCTGCCCATCTTCACGGTCATCGAGAAGATCGACTTCCGCATCATCGAGGCGGCCCAGGACCTGGGCGCCAACTCCCGGCAGGTGTTCCAGAAGGTCATCTTCCCCCTGTCCCTGCCCGGCGTCCTTTCCGGCATCACCATGGTCTTCGTCCCCGCCGTGTCCACCTTCGCCATCTCCCGCCTGCTGGGCGGCGGCAAGGTCACGCTGCTGGGCGACCTCATTGAGACCCAATTCTCCGGCAGTGCCTACAACCCATACCTTGGCTCCGCCATCTCCCTGGTGATGATGGTCATTGTCCTGGTGTGCATGGCGGTGATGAACCGCTTCGGTGAGGGCGAGGAAGGATCGGTGGCACTGTGAAAAAGAACGGTATCGGAAGCAGGCTTCTCATCGCCCTGACCTTCCTGTTTCTCTACGCACCCATCTTCGTGCTGATCGTCTTCTCCTTCAACGCCACCAAGAGCCGCAGCATCTGGGCGGGCTTCTCCCTCCGCTGGTACGCGGAGTTGTTCGCCGACCGGGCCATCATGGAGGCCCTGCAGACCACCCTGATGGTGTCCTCTCTGGCCGCCGTCATCTCCTGCGTGGCCGGCACCGCTGCCGCCATCGGCATCTTCGCCCTGAAGCGCCGGACCCGCAGCGTTGTGCTGACCGTCAACAACATCCCCCTGACCAACGCGGACATCATCACAGGCGTCTCCCTGTCGCTCCTGTTCATGCTGGCCATCGATGTCTTCAACAAGACGCTGGGACTGGACCTGTCCAAGGGCTTCGGCACCATGCTCATCGCCCACATCACCTTCGACATCCCCTACGTCATTCTGTCGGTGCTGCCGAAGCTGCGGCAGCTGAACCCCAACATCTACGAGGCCGCCCAGGACCTGGGTGCCACGGGACTGGTGGCCTTCCGGAAGGTCATCCTGCCGGACCTGATGCCCGGCATCGTCAACGGATTGCTGATGGCCTTCACCATGTCCATCGATGACTTCGTCATCTCCTACTTTACCGCCGGCGCCAAGGTCTCCACTCTGGCGATGGAGATTTACTCCATGGCCCGCCGGAAAATCAGCCCGGAGATCAACGCCATCTCCACGCTGCTGTTCGTCTCCGTCCTGCTGCTGCTGTTCATCATCAACCTCCGGGAAGCCCAGCAGGAGCGGAAGGCCAAACGCCAGCAGGCCGCCCTGAGCGCCAAATAATTCCCATCCCCTGAAAGGAGATCACATTATGAAAAAAGTACTGTCTGCCCTGCTGGCGGTCCTGATGGCCGTCCCCCTGCTGGCCGCCTGCGGCGAGTCCTCCTCCAGCAAGTACCCCAACGGCGAGATCAACGTGCTGAACTGGGGCGAGTATATCGCCGACGGCACCGACGGCACCGAGGACATCCTCACTCAGTTCGAGGAGGAGTTCGGTATCAAGATCAACTACAAGGTCTGCCCCGACAACGAGACTCTGTACACCTATCTGAAGCAGGGCGATTCCTACGACGTCATCATCCCCTCCGACTATATGCTCTCCCGCCTCATTGAGGAGGATATGCTGGAGAAGCTGAACTTCGACAACATCCCCAACTTCTCCGATGTCAGCGCCACCTTCGTCGATCCCCCCTACGACCCCACCAACGAGTACTCTGTCCCCTATATGTGGGGCACCGTGGGCATCATCTACAACACCACCATGGTCCAGGAGGACGTCACCAGCTGGTCCATCCTCTTTGACGAGGACTACGCCGACCAGATCCTGATGATCAACAACCCCCGTGACGCCATTGGCGTGGCCCTGAAATACCTGGGCTACTCCTACAACACCACCGACAAGGCCCAGATCACCGAGGCCGTGGACCTGCTGGTGGAGCAGAAGCCCCTGGTGCAGACCTACGTCATGGATGAGATCTTCGACAAGCTGGAGAGCGGCGAGGCCGCCATCGGCGTCTACTATGCCGGCGACTATCTGACCATGCTGGAGAACAACGAGGATCTGGCCTTCTGCGTCCCCGAGGAGGGCTCCAACTACTTCGTGGACGCCATGTGCATCCCCAAGGGCGCCGCCAACAAGGAGAACGCCGAGAAGTTCATCAACTTCATGTGCTCCACCGAGGTGGGCCTGGCCAACTGCGACGCCATCGGCTACTCCACGCCCCTGAACAGCGTTCTGGAGGCCCTGGACGCCGAGGTCCGGGAGGATCCCGTGGCCTACCCCTCCGACGACGTGCTGTCCAGATGTGAGCAGTTCCTGAACCTGCCCCAGGACATTCTGGAATTCTACGACTCTGAGTGGCTGCGTCTGAAGGTCTGACGCGCCGGAAAGGAAGTTTGATTTTATGGTCATCATTGGAACGAGATGTCAGCTGGAACAGGTGGTCACCGAGGATCTGACCGCCGCCGCCATCGGCTCCGGCGCCCTGCCGGTGTTCGGTACCCCCTTCATGGCCGCCATGATGGAGAACGCCGCCATGACCTGCCTCCAGCAGTTCCTGGAGGACGGACAGGGCAGCGTCGGTACCCATCTGGACATTACCCACACCGCTCCCACCCCCATCGGCATGAAGGTCACCGTCGAGGCCGAGATCAAGGACGTGTCCGAGAACGGCAAAATGGTGGTGTTCAACGTCCGGGCCTGGGACGAAAAAGGCCCCATCAGTTCCGGCATCCACACCCGCGCTATCATCAATAACGAGAAGTTCCTGTCCAAGTGCAACGCCAAGCTGGAGGGCTGAGTTTCCATCCGGCAGACGGAGCGGGACCCCATTGGGGTCCCGCTCTTTTTTCGTCTCAGTGTTCAGGAACTGTCTTTTATTTGAAGACAGCTTTTCGGTTGACTTCTCTTTCAGGATGGTTTAAGATGATTTTATTGGCTAATTTGACAACACAACAAATTCAGAGAGGAGACAATGCTATGAAACGTATCCTGACCATTTTGGTCTCCGCCATGCTGATGACCGCGGCGCTGTGCATCACCGCGTCCGCTTCCAGCTTTGACAGTACGGCGGAGGAGTTGTCCACCATCGGCATGTTCCGCGGCACCGGCAATGGTTTCGAGTTGGATCGCGCCCCCACCCGCTCCGAGGCCGCCATCATGCTGGTGCGGCTCTACGGCGCGGAGGAGACCGCTCAGGCCAGCTATGCCGCCGGTAAGCTGACCAGCCCCTTCACCGACGTCAGTGAGACCGTGGCCCCCTACGCCGCCTGGCTGTACACCAACGGCATCACCAAGGGCACCACGGAGACCACCTTCGGCGGCCGCGGACAGTGCAACCTCAACATGTACACCGTGTTCCTGCTGCGGGCCCTGGGCTATGAAGACGGCGTGGACTTCACCTACGACACCGCCCCTGACTTTGCCATGACCCGGGGCATCCTCAGCTCCTCCATTCTGGACGACACCTTCCTGCGGGATGACCTGGCCGCCATCACCTACCAGGCACTGGGCACCGACCTGAAGGACGGCAGCACCTATCTGCTGAACAGCCTGATCCAGTCCGGCGCCGTCAGCGCCGAGGACGCCAAGCCCATCACCGACAAGATTGAGACCTACCGCGCCCTGGCGGCCGTCAGCGCCGGCACCACCAGCATGGACGCCAGCCTGAACGCCAAGGTCACCATGGACATGACCATCAACGCCACCGACGAGTCCGGCCAGACCCTCACCGAGACGGAGACCACCGAGGAGACGGTCACCGGCAGCGTCAAAATGATTCTGGACAACGATATCCAAATGGCTGCGGAGATGGCGGTGACTGCCGACGGTGAGACCGTTCGGACGGGCACATGGCTGAAGGACGGCTGGATGTACACCCAGACCGGTGACATGGCCTACAAGATGCAGATCGGCGACATGGGCGAGATCATGGAAATCTATCAGGAGATTCTGTCTGTCAGCAATCAGGCGGCTTCCATCATGCTGCCCTATATCGACACCATCTCCTCCGCCAAGTCCGGCAGCAATACCGTCTACACCCTGAGTGTGGACGGCAGCGCCCTGAACAGCATGATGAACGATGTCATGGGACTGCTGGGCGCCGGTGATCTCGGCATGGGCATGGATATGCAGCTGACGGACTGCACCTATACCTACACCGTCGCCAGCAACGGCCAGTTGAAGACCTGCACCGCTGCTCTGGGTATGACCATGGGCATGGATCTCAGCGATGAGACCGGTACCGCCAGCATCGACATCGCCATGAAGATGGATATGGACATGAAAGTCAACGCCACCGGCAAGGACGTGAAGATCTCCTATCCCAGCTTCTCTAAGTTCGTGGACATGGGCTCCCTCATCACGATTCCCGAGCAGCCCGCTCTCTGGGGCAGCCGCTGACCGCATGCATAGCCCACGCAGAGGCAAGTTCAATCAATCAAAAAACCAGCGCCCACAGGGCGCTGGCTTTTTGCAAAGAATGGATTGAAGCATCACAGCTCCCCCCAACCGCCAATCCGGGAAAGGGGGCCAGGGGGAAACGTGGGGCTTCCCCGGGTTCTTTCGCCCAGGGCTAAATAATCCGCCGGAATCATTTTTCCGGCGGCGTGTACGTCGGAAAAATACCTTGACTCCAGCCGCCCTGGGCGGCGGCACCAGTGACCGACGTCACTGGTGAGGGGGAATCTAAAGGGGGGACGCAAGTCCCCCCTTTAAGCGCGTCAGCGCAATCAGCCCGGCGGCCAGGTCATATCCCGGCCGGAGAGTACATGGAAGTGCAGATGGGGCACGCTCTGGCCCGCCTGCTCCCCAATGTTGGACACCACGCGGTAGCTCTCGATCCCCTTCTCCCGGGTGATCTTGGCGATGACCTCAAAAATGTGGGCCACCACCGCGCTGTTGGTCTCGTCGATCCCGGAGACGGACTGGATGTGGGTCTTGGGAATCACCAGGAAGTGTGACGGAGCCTGGGGGGCAATGTCGTAGAAGGCATAGCACAGCCCGTCCTCATACACCTTGTTGCTGGGGATCTCCCCCGCGGCGATCTTGCAGAATAAGCAGTCAGACATGGTTCAAACCTCCCTTTTATGAAAATATGGCGCTGTTTCAGATGAATTGGTTCTGTGCCGGATCGTAGTGGTAGTCCAGAGCGGCCAGGGCACCGGAGATGTCGCCGGCATCGGCGTCCAGCGCGGCACACAAGTCCTCCAGACTGCTGAATTCATCCCGCAGCTTCGTGTTGACAAAACTCAGTAAAATCACAGGGTCCTTGGGCAGCATGGGTCCTCTCCCCTTCTGCTCAGCCCAGCTTCTCGGAGACGAAGTCGTCCACGGAGGCCAGGGCGTTGTCCAGCTTCAGCAGATCGCTGCCGCCGCCCATGGCGCTGTCGGGCTTGCCGCCGCCCTTGCCGCCGCAGATGCCGGACACATACTTCACCAGATCGCCGGCCTTGATGCCCTTCTTGACGGCATCTTTGCCGCAGACGGCCAGGAACGTGATCTTCTCACCATTGACGGAGGCCAGGACGCCCACCACATTGGGCTCTTTGTCCCGCAGGAAGTCGCCCATCTGGCGCAGAGCGGCGGCATCCATGTTGTTGCGGATGGAGGTCAGGACCTTCTGACCCTTCACGTCCTTGGCGGACATCAGGAACTGCCGGGCCTCGCCCAGAGACGCCTCGGCCTTGAACTTATCCAGCTCATGGCGCAGCTCCTTGATCTCCGTCACCTGCTGCTGGATGCGGTTCTCCAGATCGCCCGGAGTGGTCTTCAGCATCTGCGCCATGTGGCCCAGCACCAGGTGGTTCTGCCGGATGGTCTCCAGCGTGGCCTTGCCCACGGTGGCCTCGATACGGCGGACACCGGAGGCCACGGAGCTCTCGGACTTGATGCGGAAGGGACCGGCCTTGGCGGTGTTGTCCAGATGGGTGCCGCCGCAGAACTCCATGGAGAAGTCGCCCATCTCCACCACGCGGACAGTGTCGCCGTACTTCTCGCCGAACAGGGCCACGGCGCCCCTCTGCTTGGCCGCCTCGATGGGCAGGACCTCCGTCACCACGGGATAGCCCGTCAGGATGGCGGTATTCACCAGCTCGTCGATCTGAGACAGCTGCTCGGGGGTGATGGCCTCGAAGTGGGTGAAGTCGAACCGCAGACGGTCGGGCTCCACCAGAGAGCCGGCCTGATGGACATGGTCGCCCAGCACCTTCTTCAGGGCAGCGTCCAGCAGATGGGTGGCGCTGTGGGCACGCATGATGGCCTGACGGCGCTCCGTGTCGATGGCGGCATGGACGGTGCCGCCCACCTGGAACTGACCGGCGGTCACCTTGCCGTAGTGCATGAACTTGCCGCCCTTATTCTTCTGGACGTTGGTCACTTCAAACCGGGCGCCGTTCTCCCCGGTGATGACGCCCTGGTCGGCCACCTGGCCGCCCATCTCGGCGTAGAAGGGCGTCTGATCCAGCACCAGGATGGCGTCGGCGCCGGAGACCACCTCGTCCCGCAGCTCGTCCTCCGCCACGATGGCCAGGACCTTGCCGTCGGCCTCCGTGTGGTCATAGCCGATGAACTCCGTGGCGGGCATGTCGGAACCGAACTCGATGCCGGCCCAGCCCAGATCGCCCAGGGCCTCCCGGGCCTTCCGGGCGCGGATCCGCTGCTCCTCCATCTCCCTGTCGAAACCGGCGCGGTCCAGCGTCATGTCCTCGTCCTCCACCATCTCGGCGGTGAGGTCGATGGGGAAGCCATAGGTGTCGTACAGCTTGAAGGCGTCGGCGCCGGAGAACTCCGTCTCGCCCTTGGCCTTGTGGGCCGCCAGCAGGTCGGCGAAGATCTTCATGCCGCCGTCGATGGTCTTGGCGAAGTTCTCCTCCTCCGTGCGGACCACCTTGGTGATATAGCCCTGCTTCTCCCGCAGGTCGGGATAGGCGAACTCGTTCTCATGGATCACGGTCTCCACCACTTCATACAGGAAGGGACGGTCCACGCCCAGCAGCTTGCCGTGGCGAGCGGCCCGGCGCAGCAGACGGCGCAGCACGTAGCCCCGGCCCTCGTTGGAAGGCAGGATGCCGTCGCAGATCATCATGACGGAGGAGCGGATGTGGTCGGTGATGACCCGCAGGCTCACGTCGGTCTTGTGGCTCTCGCCGTAGTGGGCGTTGGTGATCTCGGAGACCTTGTTGGTGATGTTCATGACGGTGTCCACGTCGAACAGGGAGTTGACGTTCTGGACCACGCAGGCCAGACGCTCCAGGCCCATGCCGGTATCGATGTTCTTGTGGGTCATCTCCGTGTAGTTGCCCTCGCCATCGTTGACGAACTGGGAGAACACGTTGTTCCAGACCTCGATATACCGGTCGCACTCGCAGCCCACGGTGCAGCCGGGCTTGCCGCAGCCATGCTCAGGGCCGCGGTCATAGTAGACCTCGGAGCAGGGGCCGCAGGGACCGGCGCCGTGCTCCCAGAAGTTGTCCTCCTTGCCGAAGCGGAAGATCTTATCGGCGGGGATGCCGATGGTCTTGTTCCAGATCTCGAAGGCCTCATCGTCGTCCAGGTAGATGGAGGGATAGAGACGGTCCTTCTCCAGGCCCACCACTTCCGTCAGGAACTCCCAGCAGAAGGGGATGGCCTCCTTCTTGAAGTAGTCGCCGAAGGAGAAGTTGCCCAGCATCTCGAAGTAGGTGCCATGGCGGTCGGTGTGGCCGATGTTCTCAATGTCGCCGGTTCGGATGCACTTCTGGCAGGTGGTGACGCGGTTCCGGGGGGGCTCCTCCTCCCGGGTGAACCAAGTCTTCATGGGGGCCATGCCGGAGTTGATCAGCAGCAGGCTCTTGTCGCTGGCCGGGGGAATCAGGGAGAAGCTGGGCAGCCGCAGGTGGCCCTTGCTCTCAAAGTAGCTGAGGAACATCTCACGAAGTTCGTTCAGCCCGTAATAGGGATGTGCCATAGTCGTTTTTCCTCCTGAAATTGAATTACCTTTTTACTCGTTCACGGGTCCCGGTGCACTCTGGTGCCTGCACAAGTCTCCCGCAATCAAAAAAGTCTCCGCCCCTGTCGGTTAGGGGCGAAGACTTGCTTCACGGTACCACCCTAATTATCCCCTTTTGCAGGGGCATCTTAGCCATCCGGTAACGGGGATGAACCGTTCCGCTCATCGCAGACTGCTCCAGAGCGGCTGCTTCGCGGCGTTGCAAGGGGCTCTCACCGTCTCCCCTCTCGCTGAGGTCCGTTTCGCAAAGCTGACTCTGTCATGGCGTTTTTCTGATGAACCAGAAATATTATAACCTTTTTGTCCGTTTTGTCAAGAAGGGTGCCGCTCTTTTTTGACGTGTTTCTTCCCCTTCACCATGACGCACTCTCCCGTGCGGGCACACTCCCCGCAGCCGCAGCAGGAGACCGCTCCGCTCTTATGGTTGTTTACCCGATACCAGAGACAGCCCGCGCCGCCCAATACCAGTCCCAGTATGATCCAAGTCGTCCATGTCATTCCGGATCTCCCCCTGTGTTTTTTTCGATCTTACCACGGAAAGGGCCTTTCAGTCAGTGGCATCCGCAACAAAACGGCTTTTCAATCAATATCAGACTCCAAAATGCATGGGCCGCGCGGCGCAACACAGCGGAATGCAGGGAGCGGACAGGCCGTTACGGAGACGCCGAACGCGGCGGACAGACTGGAATAGCCCCGGCGCTCAGGGCATGAAAAGACCTCCGGTGTCTGCCGGAGGTCTTTCGCTCGTTATCCCTCTTCCGCGATCTTGCGGCCCATGAGCGTGCCCATGACGGAGGCCATCATCAGGCCCCGGGTCCATCCGGAGCTGTCGCCCAGGCAGTGGAGGCCCTGGAGGCTGGTGTTGAAGTCCGTGTCCATCTTCACCCGGTTGGAGTAGAACTTCAGCTCCGGGGAATACAGCAGCGTCTCATAGGAGGCGAAGCCGGGCACCACATAGTCCATGGCCTTGATGAAGTTGATGATGTTGATCATAGCCCGGTAGGGCATGGCGGCGGTGATGTCGCCCGCCACGGCGTCCGGCAGGGTGGGCCGGATGTTGGACTGGGCCAGCTCCTTCTGCCACGTCCGCTTGCCGTCCAGAATGTCGCCGAACCGCTGGACCAGGATCTGGCCGTTGGCCAGCATGTTGGTCAGCTCGCCCACCTTCTGGGCGTAGGCGATGGGCTGGTTGAAGGGGACGCTGAAGTTGTGGGAGCACAGGATGGCCAGGTTGGTGTTGTCGCTCTTCAGCTCCTTGTAGGAGTGGCCGTTCACCACCGCCAGGTTGTTGTCGTAGTTCTCCTGGCTGACGAAGCCGCCGGGATTCTGGCAGAAGGTGCGGACCTTGTTCTTGAAGGGCGCCGGATAGCCCACCAGCTTGGACTCGTACAGCACCCGGTTCACCATCTCCATGATCTCGTTGCGGACCTCCACCCGGACGCCGATGTCCACGGTGCCGGGGGCATGGGCGATGTTGTGCTCCGCGCAGAGCTTCTCCAGCCAGTCGGCGCCGCGGCGGCCGGTGGCCACCACGGTGTGCTTGGCGTAGATCTCCAGATCCGTCTTGCCGTTGGAGATGGACACGCCCCTGCACACGTCATGCTCCAAAATCAGGTTGCTGCACTCATAGCCGAAGTACATCTCCACGCCGTGCTCCTGAAGATACCGCTCGATGCCCAGGTAGATGGTCTGGGCCTTTTCGGTGCCCATGTGACGGATGGGGCAGTCCACCAGCTTCAGGCCCGCCTGGATGGCACGGCGGCGGATCTCCTTCCGCTCCTCCTCATGCTCCAGGCCTTCGATATGCTCATCCGCGCCGAACTCCAGATAGATCTGGTCGGCGTAGTGGATGGTCTCCTGGGCCAGGTCCGCGCCGATGAGGTTGGGCAGATCGCCGCCCACCTCATAGCTGAGGGACAGCTTGCCGTCGGAGAACGCACCGGCGCCGGAGAAGCCGGTGGTGATGTGGCAGTAGGGCTTGCAGTTCATGCACTTCTTGGTCTTGTCCTTGGGGCAATGACGCTTTTCCACGCTCTGCCCCTTCTCCACCATGATGATCTTCTGCCTGCTGCCCTTCCGGATCATCTCCAGGGCGGTAAAGATACCGGCGGGGCCGGCGCCAACGATGACAACGTCCGCGTTCATAGTCTACTCTCCTTTAGTCGGTATATCTCTTCGTGGATCACTCACTGTTCGCTCACTTCTTTGGGGGACAAGTCCACCGCCCGCCGGACGATGGAATACGCCGGGACCGGACGGGGCAGCTTCATGGTGAATACCATCTGAGGCGTCCGTGGCTCCAGCAGCGTCAGACCGTCGGTGTCCCGCATCTCCGGCACGGTCATGGTAAAGGGCTTGGTGTCCGGCCCCACCACCTCCACCGTGTCCCCGGCGCGGAACTTGTTCCGCAGGGACAGGGTGGCCGTCCCGTCCGGGGCGCAGTTGGTGACAAGTGCTGCCACTTGCCAGTCTCTGATGTACCGGGAATCCTGATAATACTGGCCCGGCTGGCCGTAGAAGAAGCCTGTGGAGTAGTGGCGGTGGCTGACATGCTCCACCTCGTCCCGCCACACCGGATCCAGCGGCTCTCCCGCCGCGACGGCGTCCAGACAGTGGCGGTACGCCCCGGTGACGATGGCCGCGTAGTAGGCGGATTTGGCCCGGCCCTCGATCTTCAGGCTGGCCACGCCGGCGTCCATCAAATCGTCCAGATGGTCGATCATGCACATGTCCCGGGAGTTCATGATGTACGTCCCCATCTCGTCCTCAAACACGGGGAAATACTCGCCGGGCCGCTTCTCCTCCATCAGGGCGTACTGATAGCGGCAGGGCTGGGCGCAGGCGCCCCGGCTGGAATCCCGCCCGGTCATATAGTTGCTCAGCAGGCACCGGCCGGAGTAGCTGACGCACATGGCGCCGTGGACGAAGCACTCGATCTCCAGCTCTTTGGGCGTTTTCGCCCGGATCTCCCGGATCTCCTCCAGGGACAGCTCCCGGGCCAGGATCACCCGGCTGGCGCCCTGGTCGTACCAGGCCCGGGCACACTCGTAATTACAGATGCTGGCCTGGGTGGAGATGTGCCGCTGACAGTTGGGGGCGTACTTCCCCGCCAGCGTGAACACCCCCAGGTCGGCGCAGATGACGGCGTCCACCCCGGCGTCATTGAGACGTTCCAGATGCTCCGGCAGACGGGCCGCTTCGTTGTTCCGGGGCATGGTGTTGACGGTACAGTGGACCCTGACGCCGTGGTCATGGGCGAACCGCACCGCCTGAGGCAGCTCCTCCGCCGTGAAATTGCCGGCGAAGGAGCGCATCCCAAAGGTGGTGCCCGCCAGATAGACGGCGTCGGCTCCGTAGAGAACGGCCATTTTCAGCCGCTCCATATCTCCCGCAGGAGCCAGCAGCTCCGGTTTCATACGCTTATCCTCCATAGCTGCCGCTGTTCAGGAAGTTGTTGTGCTCCTGGAGGGTGGTGGAGAAGTGATGTCTTCCATCCGTGCCCAGGGCATAGTAGTAATAGTCCGTGGTGGCCGGGTTCAGCGCCGCGTCGATGGCCGCGATGCCGGGATTGGCGATGGGCGTGGGGGGCAGTCCGGCATACTTGTAGAGGTTGTACTTGGAGTCCATCTTCTTGTCCTCGTTGGTGATGCTGCCCTCGTGGTCCGGCAGGGCGTACAGCAGGGCCGCGTCGATGTTCAGCATGCCGTAGGTGCCGTGGCTGCCGGTATCCGCCAGACGGTTGTAGATCACCGAGGCGATGTTGGCCTGATCGGTGCCGTCGGTCTCCTTCTCAATGAGGGAGGCGATGGTGATGATCTGCTTCAGGCTGTATTTGGAGGCCTCCACCTTCTCCATCCGCTCCCCGTCCATCTTGCCGCTGAAGTTGTACAGCAGGCGGTTCAGCGCGGAGCCGGGCTTTTCGCCCACGTAGAAATCGTAGGTGTCCGGGAACAGATAGCCCTCCAGGCGGGACAACTCATGGGAATTGTTGTCAATGAAGTCGTAGGAGAAATCATACTCCTTGGCGGCCTCCGTCAACGCCTCCTCGGTGTTGACGCCCTTACTGGCCAGCAGCGCGATGGTCTGCTCCACCGTGTAGCCCTCCGGAATGGTGACCCGGACCGTCTCCGCCGTCAGGTTGCCGGAGGAGTTGTGCATGGCCGTGATCAGGGCCACGTAATCCATGTCGCTGTTGAGGGTGTAGGTGCCGATGCCGATCTTCTCCTCCGCCTTGTCCACCCTGCCGAACAGCTTGAAGAACCACTTGTAGTTCACCAGCCCCGCGTCGTGGAGCTTGTCCGCGATGGAACCCAGATCGTCGTCAGACGTCACTTCTACGGCGGTCTCCACCGGAGTCTTATTGAACGCGCAGAAGTCGTTGATCAGCAGCCAGCCCACACCGGCCAGCACGGCGGATACCACCAGCACAAACAGGATATAGAGAAACGGGTTCACCCGGCGTCTCCGCCGACGGCGGCGGTGCTCCGGCTGGGGCGCGGGACTTCCCGTCCCCTCCCGGACCCTCCGGGAATCCCAGCTTGCGGTATCCTGATTTCGATAATTGGACATACTCAACCTCCAATGGGCATCTTCAAATGACCCAAGCGATTTTTGATCAAACTGCGGCCGCAGGCGCATGGCCGCTCAGCCATTCCTGCGGAGAGAACTTTTTCATGGCCAAGTTCCCCCTGGAACGCAGGCGCATAGAATGGTTCAGAAACACAAGTGAGGTGACATTTATGTGCATGAACTCCGGAAATAACTGCTCCTGCCTGTGGCTGATCATCATCATCGTCCTGCTGTTCTGCTGCTGCGGCAACGGCAATTGGGGCGGCAACAACTGCGGCAACGACTGCAACAACAACTGCTGCTGAGTTCCACATAGTCCGCGGGAACGGGGCGCTTCGGCGCCCTGTTCCGCCGTCCAGGACCGGGACAGGCTCACAGCAGCGTCCGGACCTGTTCCCAGACCTCGTCCTGAATATCCTCGATGGTCCGGGGCGCGCCGTCCCGGCCGCAGCGGATCACCGTCCAGCCGCAGAGCCGGGCCACCTCGTTGGCGTTCTCCCGGCAGCGGCGGAGATACGCCTTGTCCTGCTCATGGATGTCGGCCTGGGTACCGGAGGCAGCCTCCCGCTTCCGCATCATCTTCTCCGTCAGCTCCGTGGGCATATCCAAATACACCACCATATCCGGGGCCGGCAGGCCCAGAAGGCGGTACTCCAGATCGAACAGCCAGTCCAGATACGCCTTCCGCTCCCCCTCAGGGAGCTTGGACGCCTGATGGACGGCGTTGGACGTGGTGTATCGGTCGGCTACGATCAGTCCGCCGTCCTCGTAAAACGTCCCCCAATCCTGCTTCCAGGAGGCGTAGCGATCCATGGCGTAGAACAGCGACGCGGCATAGGCGTTGACGTCGCCGGGATGCTTCCCCAGGTTTCCGTGGAGATACTCCTCCACCATGGCGGCGGAGGGCTTGCCGTACCGGGGGAAGGTGATCTTCCGAAAGGGATGGCCTTCCTCTTTCAGACGGCGGCACAGCAGCTCCGACTGGGTGGCCTTGCCGGAGCCGTCCGTCCCCTCGAACACGATGAGTTTTCCGCTCATTTCCGTCTCCCTTTCTCCCGGCGCACGTGGACCAGGAACAGGGGCAGCTTCATCATCCTGCCGATGCGCCGGGGCTCTTTGCACAGCCGGTAGAACCACTCCAGCCCGTGGTCGGACCAGAATTTCGGAGCCCGCTCTACCACACCGGCGAACACGTCCAAACTGCCGCCCAGGCCGCACAGGAGCTTCGCGCCGGTGGCATCGCCGTTCTTCTCCATCCACAGCTCCTGCTTCGGCGCGCCCAGGCAGACGAACACTGCGTCGGCACCGCTGCGGCGGATGTCCTCCGCCACCGGGCCATCGTCCTTAAAATAGCCGTCGTGGGTGCCGGCAATCTGCAGACCGGGATACTGCTTGCGCAGATTCTCCGCCGCCTGCTCCGCCACGCCGGGCTTGGCCCCCAGCAGATACAGGGACAAGCCCTCCTCCGCCATTCTGCCCATGAGATGGGCGGCAAATTCAATGCCCGGCGTCTTCTCTTTCAGCGGCGTGCCCAGCATGGCCGCGCCCTTGATGACGCCGATGCCGTCCGGCAGCACCAGATCCGCGCCGTTGACGGCCCGCATGGCCGCCGGGTCCTCCCGGCAGACCTCCACGATCTCCGGATTGGGGGTCACCACATAGTGGGTCCCCTCCGCATGGAGCAGGCGGACGCCCTCGTCCACCGCTTCTTCCATTGTCAGATTATCGAATCCAACGCCCAAAACGTCGATCCGCATGAAATCACCTCGCATGATACGCATACAGTATGTATTATATCATAGTCATTCAGGCTTGTCCAATCCAAAATGAAGCGGGGACAAATGTCCCCGCTTCATCAGGCTGTCGAAAAAGTCCGATGGACTTTTTCGACAGCCTTCACAATGCCTCGCTTTTCTGCCCGCGCAGCGGGCCGAAAAGCTGCCGCTGCGCGGCGCAAACGCCTGCT